>JAAZOZ010000294.1 GCA_012797505.1 Smithella sp.
ATTTACGAGATCTCCTCGATCCCCAGCGGGTATTTCGACAGGACCTCGCAGCCGTCACGGGTGATGACGATGTCGTTTTCATAGCGGAATCCGATATGCTCGTCCGGTGAGGCGTACTGCATCGCGCAGACGACCATCTCGTTTTCCTGATAGACATGATCCTGATCCGTCCAGTAGGGAAGGTCGGGATTGACGACGGCGCCGATGCGCCACTCGTCGCCGAAAAGACCGATGCCGTGTTCGCAGGCGGGCTGGATGAAGTCTCCGCAGCCGCGGGACTCGGCAAAGTCCATCATGATGGCGGCCAGTGTTCCGGGGGTTGTCCCGGCCCGGTAGTTGTCAATCACTTTTTGAATAATGGCGACAAAATTATCCGCGTGCCAGCGCTGCCGCCGGGTGGCGGGTCCGATGAGGTAATTGTGCGAATGGTCGCCCAGCGCCAGTTTGAACATGGCGTGAAAATCCAGCATCAACGGCTCGCCTGCCTGAATTTCTTTGGTCGTGGGCGGGGTGCAGGCCCCCAGTCCCGTGCGGACGCCGCTTGCAATTTCATTGAGCCCCGCAAAGTTCCATTCGGAGACGCTGCCCGCCCTGCGCATGGCCAGCGCGGCAATGCCGGCGATCACGGTTTCCGTCATGCCCTTGTAGCCTCCGTTGGAAAGGGCTTCCCGCGCAGCTTTGTGGCCTTCATCCACGATCAGCGACGCTCTGCGGAAGCGCTCGATCGTGCCCTTGTCCTTGATGAGCGACAGGGCGTCAAGGATGTCGTGTGAGTTGACCCATTCAAAATCGGGAAGCGCGTCTTTAAAATGCGTGTATTCCCAGTGCGAGAGATTTCCTTCGGCGGTGTAGGTGGAGATGCCGTCTTCAAAGCCCAGGCGGCCCTTCCGGATGCCGAGCTCTTCTTTGATGAAGTCCGTGATCGCCGACACCTGGTCCATGCCGCCCATCGGACCGTAGGCGCGAACGCGGTCGGGATCGATCCAGGTTTCGTCGGCAATCCGCAGGGCGTCCACGACAAACGTAAAAAAGACGGGCTGCCCATCGGACGGAATGATCACGTAGCTGCGCCAGGGGCAAAAGGTGTCCATGACAAAGCTCATGGTGCGGATGCGCGAGCCGAGATATACGTCAATGCCGCGCCGGGCCATTTCGGCCTGGATCGCTTTCACGCGGCCGGGGTTGTCGATGTAATAGGGATCCTGGGGATCGAGAATTCTGGTCATGGGGTTGTCTCCCTTTAGTATTGGGTTGGAATGCGGGACAAAACTTTATTCAGTCGGTCGGCGACGGCGGCCAGCCTGAGCGCGCGGGCCAGATTGCCTTTGAGTTTGAGTTTTCCCGTCATCAGCGCTTTCTGCGCGCCCAGCTCCGCGCGGGAAATCCGGGCGAAGGTTTCGTAGTCGCCGATAATGCGGAACTCCGCCTGCGGCGGCTCGCCCGAACCCGTTTCGACGCGGGTGACCTTCCCGTCCTTGCATTCGACAAAAAGAAACTGTTCGCTGCCACCGGGGCAGTTTTTATAAATGTTGGACATGGAGGTGGTGACGTTGTTCATTTTTTCCGGGGTGAGCTCCGTTTGAAGCCTTTGAAGCGCCTCATCGCGCCAGGACGGGCTTAAATAGGCCAGTAAAGACATGTGGATTCCTCCTTTGATGTTTTCCGGCGGCCGGCGCAAAGACAGCCCCGGCCGAATGAATGTTGCGGTCAGAGGGATATTTGATTGCAGCCAGATGCGGCCGGAGGGGCCCCGTCATTTGGCGATCACCTTCAACTCCGCGCTGACATCGCTTTCCAGACCGCTCCGGTCAACGGCGGTGACGACGTAATTCCTGCTTTTCCCCGGAGACAACGATCCGTCCGCATAAGAAGCGGTGTTCGATTCCGCGATTTTTTCCGTCCCGATAAACTTTTTTTCGTAGATGATGTAATGGGAAATGTCCGCTTCCTTGTTGGGCGTCCAGGACAGGACCGCCTTTCCGGATTCGTATTTCCCCTGCAGGTTCTCGGGCGGCTGCGGCCTCGGTTTCGTGGTCACGACAATCACATCGGAGAAGTCCGACAGCAGGTTGTCCGCGTCTTTGGCCTGAATCCGGTAGCGATAGGTCGTGCCGTCCTTTAAATTGGCGTCCGTATAGAGGGTTGCGGCGGCCTCGCCGATGCTGGAGAAGTTGTCCCTGTCTCCCTCGGCCCGTTGGATCAGGTAAACCTGAATGTCTTTTTCGGGATTGGCCTGCCAGGTCAGAGGCGCTTCCTTGACGCGGGTAGAGGCGCCTTTCAGCCCGGTCGGTTTTTTCGGCCGGGGTTTGGTCGTGGCGTCGGCCTGAGCCTGCTTGCTTTGCGCGTCCACCTTGTTGTAGGAGGTCAGCATGTAATAATAGGCGGTTCCGTCTTCCAGGGGGTTGAAGCCGCGGGATTCGTCCACGTAGCGGTTGTTTTCGCGCCCCTGGATCTTTTTGAGGAGTTCGTATTTCCCGGTTTTTTCCGTCGACCAGAAAATGTAATAGCCTTCCACTTCCGGCTGCGGCGCCGCCTGCCAGGTCAGCTCGACTTTTTTGACCAGGCCGCCGCGGGCGGTGAACTTTTCCGGCCGGGGCGGAATGTCCCTGGTGGTCGCGGCGACGACCGCGGACGGACTGGTTTCCGCCTTTAAATCATCTTCCGCCGTGACGGTGTAATAATAAGGGGTGTTGTCGCCCAGGCCTTCCGTGTCGGAATACTCGTACCGGGCGGTGTTCTCGGCGGCGCTGATTCTTTTGATTTTCAAGAAGCCGCCGTCGCTTTTGGTGGAGCGGTAAATATTGTAGGCGGTAAGGAAAGGCGAAGAAATGCCTGCCCACGTTAATTTAACTTCACGAATCAA
>JAAZOZ010000295.1 GCA_012797505.1 Smithella sp.
GGAGCGGTGACGGGATTGGCAATCGAGATCTTTTTAATCCTGTTGTTCTTCAGCGCTTCCTGCCAGGTTGGCGCTTTACAGAAATTGGGGTCGGCCGACCACAGAATGGCCTGTCCGCGCGCATAAATAAACGTCCCGTCCGTCCATCCCTCTTTTTGCAGAAGATCGGGACGCTGCTCGTCTGCGGACAGAAAAACATCATAAGGCGCGCCGTTTTTGATCTGGCTGTAAAGGTTGCCCGTCGAAGAAAATGTCGCTTCCACCTTTACGCCGGTCTGCTCTTCAAAAGCCGCCGCGATCTCCTTAAAAGCGGAAATAAAGTTGGCCGCAACCGCGACGGAAAGTTTATCCTGGGCAAAAACATGAAACGGTGCGGCAAGGATGCTTAACATCATGACAACAAGAATGGTTTTTTTCATGGCAACCGCTTTCTCTCTCTTTCAAGTATGTCTAAAATAACATAGATTTACACAAAAAACATCCCGCAATTTTGCTGCGGGATGTTTTTGGACGGCCGTTATCTAAGTTTATCGATCCTCACCGCGCAGGCCTTATACTCCGCCGTCTGCGTTACGGGATCATACACCGGGTTGGTCAGCCAGTTGGCGCAGGCTTCGCGGAAATGAAACGCCATCCAGACCAGGCCGGGAGGCACTTCCTTCGTCACGCGCGCCTTCACGACCACCTCGCCGCGGCGGGATTTCACGGAGATTTTTTCACCGTCGGAAATGCCTTTGGCCTCGGCATCGGCCGTGGAAATATCGGCCGTCTCCTCGCCCAACAGATCGTTGATGCCCGCGGACCGCCCGGTCTGTGTCCGGGTATGGTAATGATACAGGCGTCTTCCGGTGGAGAGGACAAACGGATATTCCTGATCGGGAACTTCCGCGGGCGGAATATAGTCGATGGCTTTCAGCATCCCCAAACCACGGGTGAATTTTCCGCCCTTGTGCAGCGTTGGGGTGCCCGGATGATCTTCGGTGGGACAGGGCCACTGCAGACCGTCATTTTCCAGACGCGCGTATTTGATTCCCGCCATGGAAGGCGCCAGCACGGATATTTCATTGTCCCAGATTTCCTGAGCGCTTGAGGATTGCCACTCGTGGCCGAAACGTTTGGCCAGCTCTTTGAAGATCCACCAGTTGGGTCTGGCATCCCCCGGCGGCACACTGGCCGCGCGCACGCGGTTGACGCGCCGTTCGGAACTGGCGAAGGTGCCGTCGTTTTCGCTCCAGGCGGCAGCCGGCAGAATGACATGCGCAAACCGGGTGGTTTCCGTCGGGAAGATATCCTGGCAGACCAGGAACTCCGCCGATTGCAGCTCACGCTCGACATGATGAATATCCGGTTCGGTATTGGCCAGGTTTTCACCGAAAACATAAAAGGCTTTGACTTTTCCGGTGGTCAGATTTTTCATCATCGTCGGCATCATCATGCCGGGTTTATCCGGAAGGGATTTGACGTTCCAGGCTTTGGCAAACTTGGCCCGGGCGTCCGCATTGGCCACCTGCTGATAGCCGGGGAAAACATTGGGCAGCGCGCCCATGTCGCAGGCGCCCTGAACGTTGTTCTGGCCGCGCTGCGGATTGACGCCGCCGCATTCAACGCCGACGTTGCCCAAAAGCATCTGGAGATTGGCGCAGGACATGACATTGTTCACGCCGCAGATGTGCTCGGTGATGCCCAGCGTGTACATCAGCATGGCCGGTTTGACGGACGCCATTTTGCGCGCCAGCTCGCGAATGGTGTCGGCGGGAATGCCGCTGATTTCGGCGGCCCGCTCGGGCGGATACTCCATCACTTTCTTTTTGAGCTCTTCAAATCCCTCCGTGCAGGAGTCCACATATTTCTTGTCGTACAGATTTTCCTCAATGAGCACGTTCATCACGCCGTTGATCAGGGCCACATCGGAGCCGACCTTCAGGGGCACGTGCATCTCGGCAAAATCCACCATGTCCGTGCGCCGCGGATCGATCACGATCAGTTTGGCGCCGGCCAGCACAGCGTCTTTGACGAACGTCGAAGCGACCGGATGCGCTTCGGTAATGTTGGTGCCCACCAGAATGATCATTTTTGCCTTCGCGTAATCGGCGAAAGAATTGGTCATCGCGCCCGAACCGAATGAAGTCGCCAGACCGGCGACCGTGGGGGCGTGTCAGGTGCGCGCGCAGTGATCGATGTTGTTGGTGCCGATCACCGCGCGGAAGAATTTCTGCATCTGATAGGAATCTTCGTTGATGCTGCGGGCGCAGCTCACGCCGGCAATGGCGTCCGGCCCGTCTTTTTTGATAATTTCCTTGAATTTTTCAGCCACCAGGTCCAGCGCTTCATCCCAGGAGGCTTCCCGGAATTCACCGTTTGCCTCGCGGATCAGCGGCGTCTTGAGCCGTTCCTCCGAATAAATGAAATCGTAGGCGAACCGGCCTTTCACGCACAAACGGCCCATGTTCGGCTGAGCGTCTTCCACGGCCGTCACCTTCACGATTTTGCCGTCCTTGACGTGCAGCCACTGCTGGCAGCCCACGCCGCAGTAGGGACAGGTCGTGCGGATTTTTTTGATTTCCCAGGGACGGCCCAGGCCCTTGGCTTTCTTCTCGGTCAGCGCCCCGACCGGACAGACTTCCACGCACTGCCCGCAGAAAACGCATTCGCTTTCATGATAGGGCAGGTCGCCGCCGGTGACGATCTTGCTTTCCTTGCCGCGGTACCCCTGAGAGATCGCCCGGTTGACCATCACCTCATTGCAGGCCTGAACGCAGCGGCCACAGAGGATGCAGCGGCTGAAATCGCGAACGATCAGAGGATTCCGGTCTTCCTTCGGATAAATATCGCTCGCGGCTTTTTCCTCAAACCGCAGATCGGTGATTTTGTAAAAATAGGCCAGATCCTGCAGGCGGCAGTTGCCGTTGGCCTCGCAGGTGAGACAGTTGTGCGTGCCGCTGGAAAGCAGCAGTTCCACATTGAGCTTTCTGGCCTGATGGACGAGTGCGGTTTCCGTAAAGACTTCCATCCCCGGCGTGACCGGCGTGGAGCAGGCCGCCATCAGCGAGCGTGCCCCCTTGACTTCCACCAGGCAGATGCGGCAGGCGCCGGTCGGCGTCGAGCCTTTCAGGTAACAGAGGGTTGGAATCTCAATGCCGCCGACTTTCGCCGCTTCGAGAATCATTTGCCCCGGCGTATAGGGCGTCTCCTTGCCGTTTAAAATAAAGGTGTCGCTCATTTTTCCATCTCCTGAAAATCACTTATGACATCAATGATATATGCCTTAAGTGACATATAAAGTGAGCTCTTCATACAAAACTATTTCCCTGATGTCAACTCGCAAAATGCACGTGGACGAAATCGAAGAAAAAACACAGCAATAATGATGATCTGCAATAAAAATAAACGGGAGAGGAAAAGAAGGGATCGAGCGTTCCCGGAAATGTCGTCCTTCCGGGAACGCTCTGTTGCAGCAATGGCCCGAAGGCCGCTGAGAATCAGGCTGCTTCCAGTTTTACCGCACAGACCTTGTATTCCGGAATCTTACCGGTGGGGTCCAGCGCCGGATTGGTCAGGAAATTCACGGGCGCTTCGGTGAAATGGAAGTTCATGAAGATCGATCCGGGCGCGCTCTTTTCTGTAATACGGGCTTTGACTTCCACCGTGCCGCGCCGGGACGTCACCCGGACCTTCTGTCCGTCGGCAATGCCCAGTTTCCCCGCGTCTTCCGGATGAATTTCCACCAGGCTTTCGGGGCAGCGTTCGACGGGGCCCCTGGCGCGCGTCGTCATCGTGCCGGTGTGGTAGTGATACAGGACACGCCCCGTTGAAAGCAGGAAGGGATACTCCTGGTCCGGCAGTTCATTGGGCGGGATATACTCCAGCGCCGTAAACAGTCCCAGCCCCCGCGAGAACTTGTCTTTGTGCAGGAATTTGGTCCCCGAATGACTGACGGTCGGGCAGGGCCACTGAAGGCCTTCCTTTTCCAGGCGGTCGTAGGTAATGCCCGCATAGCTGGGCGTCACCGTCCTGATTTCTTCAAAAATTTCCTGCGCGGACGCATACGTCATCGGATAGCCCATCCGGCTGGAAATTCCGCAGATGATTTCCCAGTCCGCCCTGGCCTCTCCGGGCGGCTCCAGCGCTTTGCGAACGCGCTGTACGCGCCGTTCCGTGTTGGTAAAGGTCCCTTCCTTTTCGGCAAAGGCACAGGCCGGCAGAACCACGTCCGCCATCTGCGCCGTCTCGGTCAGAAAAATATCCTGCACGATCATCAAATCCAGTTTCTGCAGCTCTTTTGCGACATGCTGCAGGTCCGGATCGGAAAGAAGGGGATTTTCCCCCATGACATAAAGTGCTTTGATTTTTCCGCTGCCGGCCGCCGCCATGATTTCCATCAGGGTCAGGCCGGGTTTGGGAGAAAGAGCCGCTTTCCAGGCCGCCTCAAATTTCTTGCGGACGTCCTCGCCGGCAACCGGCTGGTAGGCCGGATAAACGTTGGGCAGCGCGCCCATGTCGCAGGCGCCCTGAACGTTGTTCTGGCCGCGCAGCGGATTCACGCCGCCTCCTTCAATGCCCACGTTGCCGCACAGCATGGACAGATTGGCGGTGCTCTTCACGTTGTCCGTGCCGGTGATGTGCTGCGTGATGCCCATCGCGTAAATGATGGAAGCGCGGCCGGCCTGCGCGTACATGCGGGCCGCTTTTTTCAGATCTTCGGCCGGTACGCCGGAAATTTTTTCAACGGACTCAGGTGTGTATTTGGCAACCACCGCTTTGAGCGCCTCAAATCCTTCTGTGCGACCCGCGACATATTCCTTGTCGTAAAGACCTTCCGCGATGATCACGTTCATCAGGCCGTTGAAGACCGCGACATCCGTTCCCGGTTTTTGCCTGAGCCAGATGTCCGCGTATTTCACGAGGTCGATTTCCCGCGGATCGATGACAATCAGCTTCGTTCCATGCCGACGGACGGCCCGCTTGACCTTAGCGCCGATCACGGGATGGTTTTCCGTCGTATTGGTTCCCGTAGCCAGGATCAAATCCGTAGATTCCAATTCGTCGATCGAATTGGTCATGGCTCCGCTGCCGAATGTGGCGGCCAGACCGGCCACCGTCACGGAGTGTCAGAGCCTCGCGCAGTGATCAATGTTGTTGGTGCCGATGCCCCCCCTCAGGAATTTCTGGAACACGTAGTTTTCCTCGTTGGTGCAGCGCGCGGAAGAAAGCCCGGCAATGCTGTCCGGACCGTATTCCTTTTTAACCGCCGCCAACCGCTGTGCGATGAAGGCGTACGCCTCGTCCCAGGCGGCTTCTTTGAAAGCTTCGCCTTTCTGATGACGAATCAGCGGTTTGGAGATCCGGTCGGGATGGGAAATAAAGTCCATGCCGAAACGGCCCTTGACGCAGAGACTGCCTTCATTGGGCGGACCGTATTGGCGATTACCCATGACTTTGACGATTTTATTGTCCTTTGTGTAGAGGTCGATCTGGCAGCCGACGCCGCAGTAGGCGCAGGTGGTTCGGGTTTTCGAAAGTTCCCAGGGACGGCCCGCGAATTTCGCCTGCTTGAAGGTAATGGCGCCCGTGGGGCAGACCTGCGCGCATTCGCCGCAGAAAACGCAGGACGAATCAATGTAATCCGCATCAAAAGCCGGGCCGACTTTCGCGTAGGATCCGCGATTGGCGAAATCCAGCACCTCATTGACCTGAATTTCATTGCAGGCCCGGATGCAGCGCCCGCAGAGGATGCACTTGTTCAGGTCGCGGGTAATCATGGTGTTGGAGTTGTCCATCTCGTAGCCGTGATGCTCGATGGGGAAGCGGGGCTTGTCGATCTGCAGCCAGTACACCAGGTCCTGCAGTTCGCAGGCGCCGTTCTGTTCGCAGGTCAGGCAGTTGTGGTCGCCGGACGACCACAACAACTCAATAATCATTTTCTGCGCGGCGCGAATGGCCGGCGTGTTGGTGCGGATCACCATGCCGGGGGTAACGGGCGCGCAGCAGGAGGCGACATAGCTTCTCGCATTCTCCACTTCCACGACACAAACCCGGCAGGCCCCCACATTGGTTGTTTTGGAATAATGACAAAGCGTGGGGATGTAAATCCCCTGACTTCTTGCCGCCTCCAGAATCGTTTGCCCCGGGTCCGCCGATACTTCCTGTCCGTCAATTGTCACTGTAATCTTCGTGTCCATGTATTCTTTCTCCAGTTTCAAAAAATCAATATTCGAATAAGCCTTCAGTTGATCATCATAACTGACCAACAGTTTTTATAAGCAACCTCCCCCTTTGTCAATTCTATCAATTATGACTTATATCAATAGTGGCACATATTGCAGATGCTTATGAAAGAAGATATGCTGCGCTTCAAAAAACAGATGCTTTTTGCCGGGAAAAACAATGAAAAAGTCATGGAAAATTGATGTATTCAAAGCCACGGATAGACTGAACCAGACATTTGCCGTTCATTTGGGGGAAACGCCGTGTCCAAAGAATTGATGAACACCAAAGAAGTCGCCCGATATCTCGACATTCATGAAAAACAGGTTTATCTGCTCATCAAGGCGGGGAAAATCCCCTGCACAAAGATCACCGGGAAATGGATTTTTCCCGTCAAACTCATCGATGAGTGGCTGCAAAACAGCATCGCTGAGGGAGTTCGAAAGGCCGGAAAAAGAATCCATTCCGTTGAAGGGTCCCTTCTGGCGTCGGGAAGCAACGATCCCGTGATGGACATCCTGCTGACGACCGTCAAAAAATATCATCCCGCCTTCACCATTTTTTCCGCCAATACCGGCAGCGTCAACGGCTTGAAGGCACTCAATGCCGGGCTCACGGATATTGCTTTTTCCCACCTTTTTGACCCCCGGACCGGCGATTATAACATCCCTTTTTTAAAAGCGTATTGCCCGAATCATCACCCTGTGGTCATCAATTTGTTTTACCGTCGGATCGGGTTTCTGGTGGGGCGGACCGGGAGAAAAATCTTTAACGGATGGGAAAACCTGACGGACCGGCGGATTCGGTTCGTCAACCGGCAAAACGGATCAGGCATTCGAATGCTGCTGGATGAAGAGTTGGGAAAAAGGGGCATCGCCCCGGGAGAAATTACCGGCTATGATGCCGAAGTCTATACGCACCTGGAAGTCGGGCTTTCCATCGTTTCGGACGAGGCCGACGTCGGAATCGCATCGGCCGCGGCGGCAAAAATATTTGACCTCAGATTCCTGCCCCTTACGAGCGAACGCTTTGACATGATTCTGGATCAAAAGACATTCTTTGAGCCGGCCGTCCAGGCGTTTATCGAAACCCTTCAGTCGGACGCCTTCCGGAAACGCGTCGAAAAAATCGGCAATTACGATTTCAGGGATTCCGGCCGGATCCTGCATTCGGCCTGACCGGACGGATGTCCGGCAAAGGCTTTCCGACCGGGATTATCCGAGGACGTTCCAGGCGCAGGCCACCATCGGTTCGTAGCCTTTGTCCTGCATGATCATGTCCAGATGAACCAGGCTGACGGCGGAAACATCCATGTCGCGGGCCAGCAGGCGCCCCGCCCGGTAAAGCGTCACGAGATATTTTTTGCA
>JAAZOZ010000296.1 GCA_012797505.1 Smithella sp.
GATTCTTGTGCGAATCGTTTGATTACATGAAATCAAAAGGAAATCTTACCACCAAAGACCTCAAGACGCTTCAGGAACGCACCTTCTACGGCAAGGAAAAGAAGTCTCTGGCTTATGTTATTGCCATTATGAATATGATCCTGCACGGCATCGAAGCGCCCAATATTATCCACACCAACACCTTATCTGAAAATCTTGCCGATATTCAGGATAAGGACCGCTGCGACATTGTCATGGTTAATCCGCCTTTTGGCGGCAAGGAACGCAAGGAAGTGCAGCAGAATTTCCTCATACGGACGAGTGAAACGGCTTACCTGTTCCTTCAGCGCTTCATTAAGATCCTGAAGGCCGGCGGTCGCGGCGGTGTGGTGATCAAAAACACATTCCTCTCCAATACAGATAACGCATCTATCAGCCTGCGAAAAATGCTGTTGGAGAGCTGTAACCTTCATACCATACTGGATTGCCCCGGCGGCACATTCCTGGGCGCCGGTGTTAAGACCGTAGTGCTGTTTTATGAAAAAGGCACACCCACCAGAAAGATTTGGTACTATCAGCTTGATCCAGGACGGAGCCTGGGCAAGACCAATCCACTCAACGACGATGACCTTGCCGAGTTTGTGAAACTGCAAAAGACCTTTGCTGACTCCCCCAAGAGCTGGACGATTGATGCCAAGGGTATTGACCAGACAACATTTGATTTATCCGTGAAAAATCCCAATGGTGTTGAAGAAGTCAAACACCGCAGCCCTAAGAAAATAATGGATGAGATTGCCGCGCTTGATGCAGAAAGCGCGAGGGTGCTTGAAAAAATAAGACGTTTCCTGCGTGTAGCTGAAGGAGGGTAGTTGTGAAGCTGACGAAAGCCTTTATCGAAGATATTCGCAGATTAATTCACTCAGCACGCGCCACTGTGGCGCACGGTGTGGATTTAGTTCAGGTTTATGCCAATTTTGAAATTGGCCGATGTATTGTTGAATTTGAACAGCAAGGCAAAGGCAGAGCTGCCTATGGCAAAGAGGTTGTAAAAGCCCTTGCTGAGCGCTTGACAGACGAATTCGGCAGTGGCTTCTCCGAGCGAAATCTTGCCTACATGCGGACATTTTACCTCCTGTACCGGGAACGAAGTTCGATTTTGCAGACACTGTCTGCAAAATCCGTTTCCGGAAAGAAATTGCAGACGGTGTCTGCAAAATTGCCGCAAGACGAAAAAGGTCAAGCACAGACGCAACAGTTGCCGGTTTTTCCGCTCTTGACAGGTGAAGCGGCTTTGTCGACACAAACGCAGCTTCGCCCCTTTAATTTGAGCTGGTCACATTACGTTTTTCTGATGGGCATCAAAAACGCCGACGAACGCAGTTTTTATGAGATTTACTCTTCAACAGACAAGGCGATAATACTTGGGACGATAAGACCGGCAACCATCCTTGGAAATTGTGAAGATGCTCTTAATAATCAAGCCTGTTCTGAGAGGAGCCGAAGGGTATGCCCCGAGCAAAGTCTAAAAGGGCTGATATGAAGGTGGGATGGAAGACAGAACCAATTGGTGAAGTCTGCGAAATCGTTAATGGCGGAACGCCCAAAACCGGGGTGGCCGAATATTGGGACGGGTCTCACCAATGGATAACGCCTGCTGAAATGGGAAAACGTTCTACACCGTACATTGACGAAACTGCACGGAAACTAACGGACGCCGGAATGGCAAATAGTTCTGCACAGTTGCTGCCTCCTTTTTCGGTTATCCTTTCTTCTCGTGCGCCTATTGGCCATCTCGTTATCAATACGGTGGCAATGGCGACCAATCAAGGCTGCAAAGGTTTGGTACCCAGCAAAGCGATTCATCACAAGTTCCTGTATTACTACCTCACGAGCATTGTAGATTTACTTAACGAACTTGGAACAGGTGCGACATTCAAGGAGCTTTCCGGCAGCAAACTGAAAGAGGTGCCTGTTCCCATTCCCCCGCTCCCAGAACAGAAGCGGATTGTCGGCATTCTCGACGAAGCATTTGAAGGCATTGCCACAGCCAAAGCCAACGCCGAAAAGAACCTCCAAAACGCCCGCGCTTTGTTTGAAAGTTATCTTCAATCCGTTTTCACCCAACGCGGCGATGGGTGGGTGGAAAAACCACTTGGTGAGTGTTTCAAGCTTAAAAGTGGTGATAGTTTAACCAGCAAAGCGATGAATGCTGGCGCTTATCCAGTGTTCGGCGGTAACGGTATTGCAGGTATGCATAACGAGTTTAATCTTTCAGGCAATAATGTAATTATTGGAAGGGTTGGCGCTTTATGCGGAAATGCGAGGCACATCAATGAAAATATATGGCTAACTGATAATGCCTTTAGGGTTATCGACTTCAGCCATGAATTTGACGGTGCTTTTCTAACTTACCTTTTAAATTACAAGAATCTTCGCAGCTTAGCGCGGCAAGCAGCACAACCAGTTATTTCTAATTCGTCACTCAAGGACCTTATATTGAATTTTCCCGGACTACCTGAACAACGGCGCATTGTCACCAAACTCGACAGCCTCCGTGAAGAAACCCAACGCCTCGAATCCATCTACCAGCAAAAACTCGCCGCGCTGGACGAATTAAAGAAGTCGCTACTGAACCAGGCATTTACCGGTCAGCTATAAGGAGTGAAAGAATATGCCACCTGTAAAATATCATTTAGGGCAATTTCCGCCGTCTGAAATGGATTAGCAAAAGTTGAATATCATCATCGGCGCTGCCAATGCCGGACTCGGGCGATATGACGGCCTGCTATCCGCTATACCGAACACGCACATCCTGCTTTCTCCGCTCATCACCCAGGAAGCCGTGCTGTCATCAAAGATCGAAGGAACACTGGTTACAATGGGCGAGGTTTTGGAGATCGAGGCAAGCGGGGGATCATCCAATATTGCCCAGCCAAAACGCGATGATGCGGAGGAAGTCCTGAATTACCGTCGGGCATTGCAAGTTTGCGCGGCTGAAATGGAACATCGCCCGCTCTCCCAGGATTTGCTGCGTTCCATTCATAAACTGCTTATGGAGGGTGTGCGCGGCAGGGATAAAGATCCGGGCATTTATCGCAAGGAGCAGAACTGGATTGGCCCCAGAGGCTGCACAATAGAGAACGCTTCTTTTATTCCCGTAGCTCCGGAACACTTGCAGCAGGCGATGGACGATTGGGAACGTTATTTGAACATCACTGCCGA
>JAAZOZ010000297.1 GCA_012797505.1 Smithella sp.
CCCGCATTGACGAATTTCCGCTGGGTAACGGAGCGGTAGATCACCTCCGCCACCCATCCGGCAAAGCAGTACGCGGCAAACAGAACAATGTAATAAAAAAAATTCAGATGGTCATCCAACATGGGTTTCCCCCGTCCTTTTGTGTTGCCCGATGCTACACAATTGCCCCCTTTTTGTGAAGATATTTTGCGGCCATCTGTGGTATGAAACGGAACGTTGAAATATCACCGCCTGCCGGCCACGGCAAAAAGCGGGAAGGAACCTGTATGATCAAAGACTGTTTTATCGCGGCGCTCAAGGGCATGGGCATGGGCGCGGCCAACGTCATTCCCGGCGTTTCCGGCGGCACGATCGCCCTGATCACGGGCATTTTTCAGCGGCTTATCGACGCCCTGAAATCGTTCGATCTTCAGGCGTTCAAACTATTTTTTAGGGGCCGGTGGCGGGCCTTTGCCCGGCGCACCGACTTCTTTTTTCTGCTGGCCGTCTTTGCGGGTGCGGCTGCGAGCATCCTGTCGCTGGCCCGGCTGTTCCGGTTTCTGTTCGACCATTACCCCGTCTTCATCTGGTCGTATTTTTTCGGACTCATTCTTGCTTCCGTCTTTTTTGTCGGAAAGACCATCGGCCGCCGGACGCCTGCCGTGGTCCTGGTGTTTATTCTGGGAGCCGCCATAGCCGCCACCATATCGCTTTTGCGCCCGGCGGCGCAAAACGATTCCTTCTGGTATCTTGTAATCTGCGGCGTCGTGGCGATCTGCAGCATGATCCTGCCGGGCATCTCCGGCTCCTTCGTGCTGATCCTGATGGGCAACTATGAACTGATCGTCATCGACGCGGTCAACGCGCTGGACTGGCGCATCCTGCTTCCGGTGGCCCTGGGCGCCGCCGTCGGACTGGTGGCCTTTTCCCATTTCCTGTCCTGGATTTTCCGCAAATTCCGCGCCGAAACAATCTCCGCGCTGACCGGCTTCATTTTGGGATCCCTGCTCACCCTCTGGCCCTGGAAGACGGCCGTCTGGCGTCTGAACGCGGACGGCGCCCCCGTCGTGCGGGACGGAAAAAAACTGGCGGAGGGCTATACCTATTCTCTGCCGCCGCCCGATGAGCAATTTTGGTGGGCGCTGGCTGTCATGGCGGCGGGCGTCCTCACGATATGGGCGACGGAGAAGCTGGCCGTTCGCAACGATCCCCCGTAACAAGTCTGCAAAACGCACGCGGCTGCGGCAGGGAGGCATCATGGAAAAGATCAAACTGGGCATCAGCACCTGTCTTCTGGGAGAAAACGTCCGCTATGACGGAGGGCACAAGCTCGACCGCTTCCTGCGCGACACGCTGGGACGGTATGTGGATTATGCGCCGGTCTGTCCGGAAACCGAATGCGGCATGGGCATTCCGCGCGAAGCCATGCGGCTCGAAGGGAACCCGGACGCGCCCCGGCTCGTCACCCGCAGCACCCGGATCGACAAAACGGAAATGATGGTTTCCTGGGCGAAAAAGCGCATTGCCCGGCTTGCGTCCGAGGATCTCTGCGGCTTTATTTTCAAAAGCGACTCTCCGTCAAGCGGAATGGAAAGAGTCAAGGTTTACGACGAAAAAGGCATGCCCGCAAAAACGGGTGTGGGCATCTTTGCGCGGATGTTCATGGACGCTTTTCCCCTGCTTCCGGTGGAAGAGGAAGGCCGCCTTCACGATCCGGGGCTTCGTGAAAATTTCATTGAACGGATTTTCGCGCTCATACGCTGGCGTGAGGTTCGCGGGGGCAAATCCCCGCGGGGCGCACTGGTGGATTTTCACGCCCGCCACAAACTGCTCCTGCTTTCGCACAGCACAAAACTCTATCGGGAGATGGGAAAGCTGGTCGCCGAACAGAAGCGCCACTCCCTTCAGGATCTTTGGTCAAGGTACGAAGCCCTGCTCATGGAAGCGCTGAAGCTGAAAACTTCGCCGAAAAAACATGTCAATGTGCTGATGCACATGATGGGCTACTTCCGGGAGAAACTCTCCACCGATGAAAAAAAGGAGCTGCTGGAAATTTTCGAGCACACCGCGCAGGGCTTTGTCCCCCTGATCGTTCCTCTCACGCTGATCGGCCACTATGTGCGCAAATACAACGAGCCGTATCTGAAAGAGCAGGTTTATCTGAATCCGCATCCGCTGGAGCTGCAGTTGCGAAACCATGTGTAAAAACAAATTGGCCTACGCGGCGGCGGCCGCTGCGCGCGGATAGCCGATGAACTCGTAAAAAGTAACCGAACAGTCACCCCGGCGAATACCCTAACCACCTGACCACCTAAAGGTGGCGCGAGGGCACAAGCACCGGGGTCCATAAATCATTGTAATTACTGGATGCCGCCCCCCGACTTCTCGAGGGCAGGCTTCGCCGGTAAGACGAAAGGAGTGCGAAATTGACTTTTTACGAAGCCGTCAAAACTGGAGATAGAATTTCATGAAAAAACTTCTGGACGCCATCCTTCCCCCCTTCTCCGACTCCAGGCGCGAAAAGCCCAAAGAGATGCTCTACATCGCTCAGGAGATCCCTCCGACCTCCACGGTCCTCGTTGCCGCGGTTCAGCATGCGCTCGTCGCCATGATGCTGGTGATCTACCTGGTCATCACGGGAACAGACATCGGCCTTGCCGGCGAGTCGCTTCGGGGGTTTATCTGCATGGGCATTCTGGTCATGGGAATCGGCACCATCCTGAACGGCTTGACCACGCGCGTCAGCGCCGGCCATCTGATTGTTTTTATTCCCGGCACCATGACCATGATGGTCTTCATTCCCGTAGCGAACACATTTGGATTGGGCGCCGCTGCTGGAGGACTGATGATTTCCGGCCTGATCGTCTTCTGGATGGGGCGCTTCCTTCCCCGGATGCGCTCCCTGTTCCCGCCGGAAGTGATGGGGGTGCTCCTCCTGCTCCTTGGCATGAGCCTGCTGCCGGGGGGCGTCCGGCGCTCTACGGGTCTGTCAGCCGGAGGCGGTTCTCCCCTGGATTTCGCGCATGTGCTCGTCGCGGCCGTCACCCTTTGCGCCATCACGGCAACGGCGGTCTGGGGCGCCGCCCGTCTCCGTGTCCTGGGGCTGATCATCGGCGCAGCGGCAGGCCTGTCGGCGGCTTCGCTCACCGGCGGTTTCGGCGCAAGGGAACTGGCGGCCGTCGCCGGACAGCCTTTTTTCTCCTTTCCCATCGGAGGCCACACCATCCCGACGCCCGCGTGGGTTGCCGGGGCGATCCTTCCGCTGGTCTTCGTCGGCATCATCGGCGCCGTGGATGAAATGGGCTGCGGCGTGGTGGCGGACCGGATGAACAACGACCAATGGCGGCGCGCGGACCTCCCGATGATCGGACGGCTTTTAAACACCTCCGGCCTCTGCATTTTTCTGAGCGGACTTATCGGCACGCTGATGGCGGGCAGTTCCTCGGCAAATCTCGGTCTGGCCCACGCGACCGGCGTTGCCGCCCGCCGGGTCGGCGTTGCCGCCGGAATCCTTCTGATCCTCGTCGCTTTTCTTCCCCAGTTCGCCCAGTTGATCATGCTGCTCCCCGCGGCTGTGATCGGCGCCATTATGATCTATACCGCGGCGTACATGATGGTCTCCGGCATGGAACTCATTCTTTCACGCCTGCTGAACGGACGGCGGCGCGCCACCGTGGGGTTCAGCGTCGCGGCGGGAGCGGCCGTGATGCTTATCCCCGAACTTGCCGCATCCGTTCCTGCCGAATGGAAGACGATTTTAGGATCCGGCCTGATCGTCGGCGTATCGCTCGCCATCGCTCTGAACCAGGTTTTCCGAATCGGAATATCCCAGAGCCGGGAAATTCAACTGGATGAGCCGAATCCTGCGGAACAGGCGGCGCGCTTCCTCGAGGATTGCGGAGCGGCATGGGGAGCGCGGCGCGACGTCATCAACCGGGCGGGGCTGGCCGTCGGCGAAGCGCTGGAAGTGCTTGCGGGGGCCGGATGGATTCACGGACCCGCGCGGCTATTCGCCGAATTTGACGAGTATCATCTGGATCTGACGCTTCATTATCCGGGAAAGGCGTGGCGACCGGCCCAATCCCGGCCGATCGACTTAAACGCGCTTCTCGAACAGGACAGCGACGACAGGATGATCGATGAGGCCATCAACAGCGTGTCATCGGGCATGATCCGCAGCCTGGCCGACCGCGTCGAGAGCGAAGAGCAAAACGGACAGGGACACCTGAAGCTCAGGTTCGAACATTGATCAACGGGAAAAAACCACACGGCGCCGTCCGATGATAAAAAAAGGGAGCCTCCCGGCTCCCTTTTGATTCCGATGGGCGCTTCGCGTCCGCATCCGTCGTTTTTCTACGCCGCTTGTCCGGCGGAGCGCTTCAGCGCTTCGATGCGGTCTTCCAGCGGCGGATGCGTCATGAACAGAAGCTTCAGGCTGTTTTTGCCGGGCTTTCCGCTGATGCCGAAGGCCTGCATCTGATCCGGCAGTGGCTCAAACGTGCTGCGCTGCAGGCTCTCCAGCGCGGCGATCATGCTGCCCACGCCCGCAAGCCTCGCGCCGCCCGCGTCCGCCCGGTATTCCCGCTGACGGCTGAACCACATGACAATGACGCTCGCCAGAATGCCGAAGACGATCTGGGCGACGATGGTGGTGATGAAAAACCCTATTCCGTGCCCCTCCTCGTTTTTGAGCACCACGCGGTCGACGAAATAGCCGACCACGCGGGAAATGAAAATGACAAAGGTGTTGACCACGCCCTGAATCAAACTGAGCGTCACCATGTCGCCGTTGGCCACATGGCTGATCTCATGGCCCAGCACCGCCTCGACTTCATTGCGGTTCATGGTGCGCAAAAGCCCCGTGCTGACCGCGACCAGCGCGTTGTTTTTGTTCATGCCGGTGGCAAAGGCGTTGGGCGACGGCGATTCAAAAACGGCCACATCCGGCATGCCGATGCCCGCCTGGGCCGCCTGCTTCTGCACGGTGTTCACCAGCCAGATTTCCGCATCCGAGCGGGGCTGCATGATCACCTGCGCGCCGGTGCTCCATTTGGCCATCCATTTGGACATGGCCAGCGATATGAACGACCCGCCAAAGCCGAAAACGGCGGCAAAGATCAGCAAATTCCAGTAATTGATTCCATTGGCGTAAAGAATCTGATCCACGCCGAGAAGCTTTATGACAATGCTCAAGACCACGAGCACGGCGATGTTGGTCCCGATGAACAGCAATACTCTTTTCATGTCGATCCCCTCCTCCATCCGTTTAAAAAATTGCAGAAGACGGTTTGCCCTGCAAACCTTTAAAAATCATGCCTTATGTTAATGTCAAGTCGCACAATGTCAAGCGTTTCTTATTCCGGTTATTTCGTGTAAATCCTGACGGCCAGGATGGTGATTCCGCAGATGCCCGCCAGCACCCCTATCCAGCCGGCCGGCCTGATTTTTTCTCTGTGCAGAAACGAGATGACCATGCCGAGCAGAATCGGAGCGCTGAGCGTAATGGGAAAAACGACCGCCGCAGGCAATTGTTTCAGCGCTTCAATCGTGCAATATACGCCGACATAGCTGGCCAGCGCCGCCAGAATCCCATAAAACAAAGCCCATGCCCCGGGCCGCTTTCGCCCCGCCAGAAAGAAAATAAAAAGCGGAATAAAACCGAAGGTATAGGACGCAAAGAGGTAGGCCAGTGAATGGAGTTTGTAAGCGCTGATGATAAGCTGCCCGATTCTGGGAAGACCGCTTAAGGCAAAAGCGCCGATGATCATGAAAAACCACAGCAAATTGTTTTCGCCCGGGTCCGCGGCAAAGGCGTCGTTCGACCAGGAAACCAGAAAGATGGACGCTACGATAAGAGCGATGCCGGCCATGGTGACGATATTCAACGTTGCCCCGAAAAAGACGACGCTGAAAACAACCGGTATTAAAAACGACGAACGGTAAATTGCGTTGGAGTAGCCGAAATGACCCATCCGCACGGACTGGTTGAAAACAAAAACGGCCGTCGCTCCGCCGAGGCCGGCCATCGCGGAAACAGCGAGCAGTTCCGGTGTATAGGAGGATTGCTCCACAGAATTGAATTTCACGAAAAAATACCCCAGAACGCTTGCGGCGGCAAACATGACCCAGGTCAGATCCAGGGAAGACACCCCTTTCTTCGCCGAGAGTTTCGCAAGATAGGAAACGGTTGTAATTCCGCAAACGGCCAGCAGGAGATAAATAACGCTCATATTTTCCTCTTTTTCCAAAAATGGACGCGGCCACGCTTATTTCCACATGGAACTCATCCGCGATCGCAGGCATATCAAAACACGGCCGGCATGACAATGAAAGTCTTGGGGTCGCGTTTGCTTCGATGTTGCTCCCTCCGGTTGTTTTTATTTGAAATTATGATAGAGTACCCTCAACTCGGAACCCGGCAAACCCGGTGTTCCGTTTTTTATCAAAACTAATTTGGCCTTTGCGGCGCTGTGTATCATTTTGAACCCGGCATCCGATCCGGGCCCCAATCAACCACGAGGGAGGAGACGGCATCATGATCGAACGAAAGATCCACATCACGCGATACGACATGGACAGACTGACCGAACTGATCGACGGACTGCGTTTATCACCCAAAGCCAATCAGGCCAACCTCGATCTGCTGGAAAAAGAGCTGTATCGCGCCGTGCTGGTTGATCCCCAGCAGATCCCTCATGATGTCATTACCATGAATTCCAAAGTGATCATCACGGACACGGAATCCGGCGAAAAAACAACCTATACGCTGGTGTTCCCGTCCGCGGCCAACATATCGGAAAATAAACTTTCCATCATGGCCCCGCTGGGTATGGCGCTTTTGGGATACCGCACGGGCGACATCATCGAATGGCCCGTTCCGTCCGGCGTCCGCAAGCTGAAAGTGGATAAAATCATCTATCAGCCGGAGGCTTCAGGGGATTACCATTTATGAAGAACGGCCCGATGCCTGTATCCTCCCCCCGGCCGGCCATACAAAAAACCAAGGGAATAACGAACATGGATCTGATCGATGCGCTGAAGCACAAGGTCTTGAAAGGAAAAGGCATCCGGGAATCCGAAGCACTTGAGCTCTTTATTGAAGGGAGCTCGTCGCCGTGGCGCGTTTTCGCCGCGGCCTCGGAACTCCGGGAGCGTTTTAAAGGGAAAGAAATTATTTTTTGCGGCATTACAAACGCCAAGTCCGGCCGCTGCCCGGAAGACTGCAAATTCTGCGCGCAGTCCTCACACAACAATGCTTCCGCCCCCATTTACCCGCTCAAGCCGGCCAGACAAATCATCGCCGAAGCCGAACAGGCCGGGAAAAACGGGGCGGAGTTCTTCGGCATTGTCACCAGCGGAAAAAGCGTCAGATCCAAAAAGGAATGGTCGGAAATTTTCAAGGCCGTCGAGCACGTGGCGGCAATCGGCATTCATCCCTGCGCGTCCCTGGGACTGCTCGACGCGGACCGGGCCCGCGACCTCAAAGCCGCCGGACTGTTCCGTTATCATCACAATCTGGAGACGGCCCGCAGCTATTACCGCAACATCTGCTCAACGCACGATTACGGGGAAAATGTGCAAACCATCCGCGTTGCCCGGGACGCAGGCCTGTCCGTCTGTGCCGGCGCGCTCTTCGGCATGGGTGAAAACATTACGCACCGCATCGAACTTGCCGCCGACCTGCGCCGGCTGAACGTCGATTCGGTGCCGATCAATCTGCTCCATCCGATCAAGGGCACACCGCTTTCGTACATGCCGCTTCTGCCGCCGATGGAAATTCTCATGACCGTCGCCGTTTACCGGTTCCTGCTGCCGGACAGGGATATCAAACTGTGCGGCGGAAAGGAAAAAAGTCTGCGCCAGCTTTTGCCGCTGGGCATGATTGCGGGCGCCAATTCGCTGATGACGGGCAACTACCTGACCACCACCGGCCGCGACAGCCGGCTGGACCATGAAATGATCATCGATCTGGGGCTTTTCCCCACGCGGAACCTGGATATCTGCAAATGCGGCGCTGAAGAAAAAAGCCGTCGGCCTTCCGGCAAAACCGCG
>JAAZOZ010000298.1 GCA_012797505.1 Smithella sp.
AGGGACGGGAGTGTGTGAATCACGTCGCCGATGGCGCTCAGTTTGACGATCAGAATGTTGAAGCTTTCTCTCTCTTGCTGCGAAGGGGCTTGGCCCGGATGACGCCCGATTACCGGAGTACGGGAAGCGTCTGCTTTACTCGTTTTTGGATTCATGCCCGGCCCTCCAGAATTAAGCGGACGGCTTCGAGGACGTTGTCCGCGATGAGGTCCGGCCTGCCCGCCGGCGTCTCGGTGTCGGGCCCCTCGCCGGAAAGCGCAGCCGCTCCGTAGCCCGTCTTGACGAGGATGCCTTTCGCGCCGGCCCGGTGGGCCGCCTCGATATCATTGTATCGGTCTCCGATCATCCAGGACGCGGATAAGTCAAGGTTCAGCTCCCGGGCCGCCTGCAAAAACAGGCCGGGCGCCGGTTTGCGGCAGTCGCAGCTTCGCCGGTAGGGAGGCGAGCCTTCGGTTGGATGATGGGGACAGTAGTAAAACGCGTCGATGAGAGCAGCCTTTTGACGCAGCGCTTCCCGCAGGGCAGCGTGAATTTTTTCCACAAGGTCTTCGCCGAACAGGCCCCGGGCGACGCCGGCCTGGTTGGTGACGACAATCGCCTTGAAACCGCTTTGGTTGATCAGACGGACCGCTTCAAAGGTGAACGGAAAAATCACCAGTTTGTCCGGAGAGTCGAGGTAGCCGACTTCTTCGTTGATGGTTCCGTCCCGGTCCAGAAAGATGGCTGCGTTTTTTTTCATCCGGCGTCAACTCTTTTGGTTATCGGGGCGTGGACCGGCTGTTCCGTTGAGCAGGGTCAGCGCCGCCGCGACGACGTCTTCGACGGTGACCGCGGTCATGCAGCGGAAGTCCGTCGGACAGGTTTTTTTCAAACAGGGGCTGCAGGGCGTTTCTTTGCGCACCAGCATCGTTCTTTCTCCCGCGGGCGACGTGGTCACCGGATTGGTGGAGCCGAAAATCGCGACCGTCGGGATATTCAAGCCGCCCGCCACGTGCATGAGGCCAGAATCGTTGCTGAGAAACAGCCGGCACTGCGATATGAGATACACCGAGTCCGGAAGCGATGCGCGGCCCGCCAGATTGATCATATCCGTTTGCGCCTGCCCGCGCACCAGCTCAGCCGTTTCCCGATCGTCCCCGCCTCCGAAAAGAAGAACCTGAGCGTTCAATATTTTTGCCAGGCTCTCTCCCGCTTGCGCGAATCTTTCCGGAAGCCACCGTTTTGCCGGTCCGTACGTCGCGCCGGGTGCGATGCCGATGAGGGGCCTGTTGTTTTCCGGCAGGTATTTGTGCAGAATTTCCCGGCTGGTCGCGGTTGAAAGGCGCGTTTCCAGGTGCAGCGCACGATCCACATCCGCGCAGCCCAGCGCTTTGACCATTTCCAGATAATAATCGATCTGGTGGACGCGGAGGATGTTTGCGGTTCGCCGGACGGGATGCGTCAGCAGAAAGCCGCGGCCGTCGGAGTTGTAGCCGGCCCGCACGCCGATGCCGGCAGCAAGTGCGATGATGGCTGCTTCGATGGCGTTTTGCAGTAAAATGGCCGCATCGAACTTTTTCGGCCGGAGCGAAT
>JAAZOZ010000299.1 GCA_012797505.1 Smithella sp.
ATCCGCATATTTCAGCAGGGGATCGCTATCGACCTCCGGAAGATGCTTCTTCAGATACTCCACATAGCTTTTGATAATGCGACTGTTGTAGATATGAGTATGGTTGTCCATCATGGTTTCAGGTATCTCTTGATGAGAAAGCGGATAAGAAATCTGATTCGTAACTTCGAATTTTCCATCATATATTCACTATATTCCCGGGCATAATGACCGTCAATAATCCAGAGATTGTAATACTTTTCAAAAGAAACTCCTTTTTCTTCAAAATAATGAGATGGATAAACAAGCAGCGGTATTTTGTCAATCTTATAAAACTCCGACCATTGGGAAACGGCCGTGGACAGGACTTCCCAGGGTAAGCCGGCCGCATCGGTGATCAGAATCTTGATCCCGTTGAGAAAGTCCGACAAGCTGAGGCCCGGATCCGATCGGTTTACAATAAGCACCGCCTTTAATCTGCCGTTTTGCTTTAGAGAGAAACATTGGCAGCTTCTGATGAATCCGTGGCGGGCATAGAGTTGTGACAGAGATTCCCCATCTTCCTTCTCTTCGCCCAGGCGTAATACATCCAGCAGAAGACCATCGGAGGCATTCCGATAAAAGTGGCTTAACGCTTCCCAGTCTTCGCCCGTGCATGGTTCGAGCAACCACCCCGCCGGGAGTTGCCGGCCGACACCGGACACCGGATAATTGAGATAAGCAAAGAGGTCAAGGGAACAGGCGCGAGGGTTCTTGAAATGCCTGGCAAAGCCGCCAAAAAAATGATCGGGAAACTGATTATCCGGGCGAAAATAGAACATCATATAGTCCATCCCAACCGATGGGAGACGATAGAGACCATTAAAATAATGCATAATCTGCTTCAGGACTTGAAGCCCGGTTCTTTTATTGTTCAGGGGTCTTGCGGCCAGATGATGAACCATCCAGGTCCGTCTGTAAGATCTGACCATGGAGGCGTGCCCATAGATCCGGCCGTTTTGCTGATAGGTGATCTGGGTGGTGATTTCCGGATTATCGCGATACAGCCGCCGGTAGGTTTCTTTCATGGGCTCCCGGTAGGCCTGAACCAGATTATATTTCCTGGGGTAAATGAATCCGCTGTCAAAAAGAAATTCCCATAGTTGATCCACATCGACTTCGTCGGCGACATGAGTGCCGGGATCGATAACATTCATGACCATATGACTCAGCCGGTTATAGTTGACGACATCCATGTCCAGGATGACAAAACCATAACGAATTTTTTTCTTTTTCTCCGTCCGGCGATAGAGAACCTGCGCCTTGCATTTGATTTGCAAAGCGCCGGCATAATTCATGGTCAGGTCAGGAATGATCATTCCCACCGTAAGGACATCCTCATCCGGCGAAATCTCAACGGAGAAGCCCGAAACCGAGAGATCATGAATATCAAGTTGAATTCTCTTGTTGACGGCCGGATGGTCAAAGGCGATATTCGGAAAAGGCTTGACCTGAACACGAGGATTGCGCCACTTTTTTTTCGGAAAACGGTTCATCCGGCTTATCATGGGGGTAAAGACGATATTCCGTGCCGTTTGATTTGATGTTTGCCGGATGCAGCGGCAAGTTGCCGAAAAGATCATCTGTTCATCCGCATACCAATTGACCGTCGATGAACTGTCGGCATTAAACCAGCGGAAAGAACCGGTTTCCTCCGGAG
>JAAZOZ010000300.1 GCA_012797505.1 Smithella sp.
GACGGTGGATGCGCAAAGCAGGATCACGACCAGAAGAATGGTTCGAAGGGTTTTCATGTTCTATCCTTTCCTTGCCTTTCGAGTGTCAGCAAAAGATACTCGTATTTGTGAAGGTCGTAAAGAAACTGCCGGAGAATTTCCTGCCTGCCGGAGAGCGGCGTTGGAGCCCGAAGGGCGGCCGTTACCCGGTCGTTGAACGAGACGGGCAGAAGGTCCGTGTACGGACCGCGAAGCGCCTCGTAGGAAAAAGCCCGCGCCACTTTTTCCAGCGCGGAAAATTTGATGGTGAATTCCGCATGGCCCTTGAGCGAGATTTTTTCGGGATTCCCGGAGGGCGCAAAATTCATGGAGGGAAACGACGGGTCGCTGAAGAACGATTCACAGCTGTGTTCGCTCAAATAGATGCAGGGAACGCCGGCCTGGCAAAGCCTTTCCACGGCCTCCAACGCCCCGATATTGATGTTTTCGGCAGGAGCGAAGCGCAGGCCGTAGGTTGTTTCGAAATCCGCGATTCTGGCCGAAAGGCGGGCGGCTGCCGGGTCTTCTGAAGGCGACGGTTCGCTCGTGGCCGCCAGTGTGGGAAAATCCCCCAGAACTTCGTTGAGAACCACCAGATCAAAAGCGCGCAGGTCCGGCAGGGACATTTTGAAAAAATCCGTTTCGAGAAAGGATACGGAAAATCCCGCGAGAGATTCTTTTTGTCTTTGCAGAAGAAAGGGAGAGATGTCCGCCATGGTCGTCTGAAGATGGGGGGCCAGGGTCAAAAGATCCCTCATCAGATACCCCATGCCGCCGCCCACTTCCAGAACGGTTTTGACGCGCTTCAGGGGAATATTTTTATCCAGGAAGCGAAAAAGGTGCTCGCCAAAAGACGCGTCGCGCAAAAGCGCGCCGCGGCAGGGACTGTTTTTGGGGAAAAGCGCGTTGCACAGTGTGAGCTCCCAGCCCAGGGAGGTCAGCCCGTGAAGGTGGTAGTCATCCGTGGTGTTTAATGCGTAGCCCATTACTTCTTCAAGCCGGGGAACCTTTTCTGAAGTTCCGGAATAAGTTCCCTGGAAATCTGGTCCGAACCGATAAACTTTCGCGAATAGGCGCTGGAGAAGCGCAGGATGCAGGTCGGCGTCTGATCGATTTCAAACCGCTTGATCATGGCCAGCCACTGCTGGAAGACCGGTTTGTGGTCCACCGTCTCCAGGGCGATATTTTTTGATTTCAGCGCGGCGGCCAGAACGCTTTCCTGATCGACTTTTTTCTCTGCGGCCAGAGCAAAAAGAACGCTTCGGGCTTTCAGGCTGTTGGCGTAGCCCTTGTTCGCGGCGACGGCAAAGAGAAAGTATTTTGCGAAAAGCGAGCTGCTCTTATGGCCGGGAAAATCCACGAAGGTGATCTTCACGTCTCCTCTGGCCAGCAGTCTTTCCAGCTCCGGTTCCAGTTCTTTTTCCGCGGCCTGGCAGGGCGGGCAGAAGTAATCCGTGAAGATCATCAGTTCCCATGAGCCCTTGCCGTAGGAGGGCGCCGCGGTTGTTTCGGCGGCATAGGCGGGCGTTGCCGATCCGGAAAAGGTAAGGAAGACAAAAACATATCCGGCGATCATCATGGCCAGCAGGGGGAGGCGCAGGCCTTCGGTGAATGGAATTTTCGCATCGCCGAAAACATAGAGCCCTTTCTGATGCCAGGCATTGGTCATATGGCGCCTCTCGTAATTGATCAGATACATCAGGATCACAAGGGCTCCGAAAGCCAGGCAGAAGGGGCAGAAGACGTTTTCCCTCACCTGAAACTCAACCAGAAAACCCTCCACGCCGATGCCCGCGGCGACCAGCATTCTCAACAGGTCCGCCTGCCGGAAAAAGGCCAGCGCAATGATGGCTCCCATGTATCCCACGCCGACATATTTCAGGTCGATGCCCAGCAGGTTCCCCCGAAGATAGGAACAGGCCGTATCACACGACGCGTAATACATCATGATGCCGATGCCGGCAAGCGCCGCGGCTATGGTGATGGGCAGGCGATGCTGCAGAATCTTTCGATAAAAATGCATAGGTTCAATTCTTTCAGCGTTTGATCTGGCGGGAATTATAGAGACGGATGCTGAGGTTGTCAATAGAATGTTCAGGGATGTTCAGGGATTATTCAGGGATCCCGAATATGCAATTTCATTTGACAGGCTTCAATTGGGTATTGACAAGGACCGCCGGCTTCTTCATAGTCGGGTCAGGCGAAAACGCCTCCGACAAAGACAACGAAAAGACCTTTACATTCGAAGGAAGAACCGATGGCGCCGGATTCGGAAAAGTTCATTGCGCTCCTGCAGGAGGATCATCCCGATCTGTCCGGGTGGACCGTCGTTTGCGCAAGCGAGAGAGCCGTGGACCCGGTGCGGCACCTGATCCACGGAAGGCTCGGCGGCATTCTTCCCCGGGTGGAGGGGCTTCATGCTTACTTCAACCGGAAGATCAGCGAGCAAAAGCCCTGGCATTCGGTGCCGGGAGACGAGGCGCTGCTTACCCTGATCCAGTTCATCGCGGAGAGCTTTCCCGGTGAAAAGGCTCCCGCGCGCCGCGCCGCGGCCCAGCTGCCCCTGATTACCCGGCTTGCGGAATATCAGGTCGGAAGGCAAACGATTCCGGGATCCGACCGTTTCACCCCCGCGCAGTGGGAGCAATTGGAGCAAACCCTGGAGACGGCGGAGGGGTTTCGCCGGTGGCTTTCCCGAAAAAATTTATTTCTGGCGGAGCTGGAAGCCGGAAGGATCAACGAAATTCTTCCCGGCGACCGGGAGATCTTTATCGGCCTGCCCGAATTGACGCCCCCCAGAGAGAAGTTTTACAGAAAGATTAAAAAAGACAGGCTGTTCATCGACCCGCCGCTTTACGGGCCCGAACCGGCCGCGGCGGGCTTGCTGCCGTTTGATTCCGCGAAAAATCTGGCCCGTTCCTTTGGCGCCGACGTCTGGGCGGCCCGGAATCCGGACATCGAATTTCTGCGCCTGGCCGGACTTCATGCCGCGGCGGATTGGGTGACGCTGGAGGTTTCCCGCTTTCTGGGCGAGCGATCGGAAACGGACCGGCTTACGGTCTGTCTCTTGGATGAATCCCTGACGCCGCTGCTCTGGAACCGGTCGCTTCGTTGGTTCGGCAACGCCGTCAACCTCGCCGTCTGGCTGCCGTTTTCCGCAACGTCGGCCGGGAGAAGGCTTTCGGCCCAGATCAACCGGGCCGCGCAAACCGGACGAACGCCTGATTTCAGAGGATTTGCGGCCGCCTCAGCGGCGGAATTGTCCGCAAACCGGCAGAGCTACATTCGCGAGGAAAGCGAAGCGCTGGAAGCCGCCATCTCCCTTTCCACGCTGCTGGACGACTGGAGAGGAAGGCTGGGGCGCCATCTTGCCGGCGCCGCCGAAAAGCTTCTGGAAGCGAAGAAATTCCGCGTTACGGGCAGCCGGTCCGCCCCGGTGCAGGTGGTGGGCTTCGGGCAGGCCTCGGGGGAAACCTTCCGCCGGGGACTGATCTTTCCCGTGGACAGCGGCATCATGCCGGCGCCGCCTTTTGAAGGCCCTTTCCTCAATCCCGTGCATGTTCCGCAAATGCGCAAAAATGTTTTTGAATACCAGGACCTTCTTTTCCGTCAGATGTTGGCGCGCTGCGGGAGTGTCGTCGTCGCAGCGGTGGACGACGCCATCCGCGAAAGAACGCCCGGGTATTATTTTAGTCTTCTTTCCGAGGAATTCGAAAAGCCGGCGACGAAGGTCGCCTTCCGTGAGAAGACGCCGGAGGGACGCGGCGATGTTTCCTGCTTTATTCCGATCGATGAGCCTTTGAGAGCCAGGCTCCGGGCGTTTTCCTATTCGTATTCGAGTCTTTCCAAAATCCTGGCGTGTCCCTTTTTATTTTACCATCAGTACATTCTCAGGGTTTCTCCGCCTTCCTTCATGGACGATGATGAAAAAATCAACCTGCAGATGGGAACGTTTATCCATCGGTTTCTGCAACAGATCTCGACCGACCGGAAGGACCGGCTCGGCGACTGGGGGCCGCTTTTTGACGAACTGTGGGAAAGCGCCGACAACGAAGCGCTCCGGAGCATGGAAGGAGTGGAAATCTACCGACTGAACGCGAAAATCATCCTGCAGGAAATCGACGAAGAGGAACGGGCGTCGGGAAGGCGGATTCTGTTTGCCGACAACGCCATCTCCTGCGAGAAAGAATTCAGCGGCGCCATGGCCGGACGCTATTCCATCACCGGACGTTCGGACCGGCTGGCCCTGCTGGAGGGGAACGCCGAGGTGATCGATTTCAAATATTCCAAAAAGAGAAACGACTTCTCCCTTTCCCCGAGGGAAACCGTTCTGGAGCGCTTTCAGAAAAAAGGCATCCTGCATCCCGCGGCGCAGCTCATTCTGTACCGTCATTTTATTCCGGAAGCGAAAGGCGCCCGCTTTTACTTTCTGAAGGAAACCTCAAAAAACCGGATGATGGAGATGCCGGAAAAAGAGCTCGACGCAGCGGGCGAGTTGGCGGCCGCGATCGCGGACCATCTCGACGGGATCATACAGGGCGATGCGCTGGCGCCCGGGTATGACTCCCGGGAGTGCGACTACTGCCGGCTTCAATCGCTGTGCGGGAAAGAAGGTTATTACCGGACGGCCGGGGGGAACCGATGATGGAAAGTATTTTGCTGAAAGCGTCGGCAGGCTCCGGAAAGACATCGCGGCTGACCCGGGAGGTGTTTGAACGAATATCCGCCGGAGGAAAATTCATTCTGGCGCTGACGTTTACCCGCGCCGCCACCGCCGAGATGCGCTCCCGCATCATGGAGTTGATTGCGTCAGAAAAGGGAAGACCCCTGCTGGACCGAATGAGGCTGATCATGGAGGCGGGCCGCGTCGGCTACTCGACGATCGACGCCTTCTTTTACCGCCTTTTTGCCGCCGTGAACGATGCGCCGAGGATGGCCGACGAAAAGGCGCAAATCGACCTTGCCCGGGAGATTGAAAAGCGCTTTCGCGACGGCATCGCGCGAAGCGGCGCGGAAAAAAGACTGATCATCGCGGCCCGGATTCTGAATACGGATCTGGATTTGCTCTGGAGTTCCCTTGGGGACGAGCAGACCATTGAGCGCTGCCTGCTGGAGATGGAGCGGCTGGACGATCTGGAAAGCCTGATGAAGGAGAACGTTCTCCTGCTTCGTGAGCTGGATTCCCTTGGCCGGGCGGCAAGCGCGCTGGCGGAAGGAATGCCGAAGCGAATCAACGAGTGGGTCATCGCCGCCATGGCGGAGTATGACCGGTTCATGTCCAGCGCCCTGTCCGGTTATCCCGATCTGGGGCAGTACGCAAGCCTCGGCAAAAACATTGTCTGGCATCGAAGCCCTTACTCGGACCTCAACCGGATTTTTCAGGACTACCGAAAAACGGCAGAAAAACTGTCGCTCAATAAGGCCCTGCTTCGGGAGCTGGCCGTCGCGTTTCTTTGCGGGATCTATCTCGATGCGGCAAATGCCGTTAAGGAAGAAAAGGGGGTGATCTTCTTTGCCGATGTGCGAAAATCACTTCTCGCGCTGGACGGCGCCGCCTCGCGTGAAAGGCCGAAGCTCATGGGCAGTTATTTTTCGCTGGGCCTGGATCGGACGGAGCACCTTCTGGTGGATGAATTTCAGGACACCTCGACGGGCGATATGGCGATTCTGCTGCCGCTGGTCGACGAAATTTTGTCCGGTCCCGGCGAACGGGGCGAACGGTCGTTTTTTGCCGTAGGCGATTGGAAGCAGATGATCTACGCCTGGCGCGGCGCGAACCGCGAGGCCCTGGAAGCCGCCATCGGCGGCTATCTCCAAAACGGCGTCATCCGTGAGCAGTCGCTGCCTCATAACTACCGGAGCACGCCGCTTTTGATTTCATTTTTCAACAAGCTTGTTGAAAATCTTTTTGAGGGCGGGGAGAAGACGGAGACGCAAACTCCCCCGGAGGAAAACCGGGGCGCGTCGGAGGGGGTTTCGGAAGTGAGTCTTGTCCAACTGGAAAGACAGGGGGCATCGGAAGCTCCCTGGTATCCGGCCATTGTCGAATATCTTCAGAAAAAAAAGGAGGAGTACGGTTGTTCCTGGGGGGACATGGCCGTGCTTGCCCTGACCAATAACAGCGTTCAGAAAATCGAAGCGGAGCTCGTCGCGCACGGCATTCGCGTATCCTCGGTCAAAGGCCGCCAGCTTCTTTCAACGGAGGAAGGGGTCTCGGTCATGCTTTTTCTGACGATGGTTCTTTCCCGGGAAGGGCGGGGGGCCTTTGCGGCCGAGGCGGCCGCGTCTCCCCTGTGGAAAGAACGGTTTGGAAACGCGCTGGAGATTCGGGACGAATTTGCCGCTCAGTTTCCCCGGCCCTTCGGCCTTGCCGCGGTAAGCCTCGCCATCGAACGTTTGCGCGGGAAGGTTTCCGCGGTCATCCTCAATATCTGGCAGGACGAGGCGCTGGCGTTTTTTGGAGAGGGAGGCGCCGATGCCGATGAATTTCTCGCCCGGATGTTCAGGGTTCGCTGGAGCGTGCGGGTTCCGGAAGGTGAAGACCGGGATTCGATCAAGGTCGATACTGTTCACGGGACCAAAGGGCTTCAGTTTGCGCATGTTTTTGTTTTTTGGAACGAGGAAGAAAGATCCGACTCTTTTTACCTTCCTTCCCAGAAGTGCCATGTCCGGTTTTCAGCGGGCGAGACAAAGTGCCTTCAGGCCGGCGGATCGAACGGGGCCCGTGAAATCATTGAGAAGCAGAACCTTCACCTGCTGCGAATGAGGCTTGAGAGGGCCAATGTGTTTTACGTCGCCGCCACGCGGGCGATTCGGACCCTCGCGGTTTTTCTGCCGGTGATCAAAAGCGGCGAGTACAAGACGGTTCATCAGGCGGTTCTCAAAAC
>JAAZOZ010000301.1 GCA_012797505.1 Smithella sp.
ATTGGCGGCATTCTCGGCGGATACATTCTTTATTTTGTGACGCGCGGAAAGTTCAATCCGGCGATCGGCATCGCCGGGGTGAGCTGCACGCCGACCACGTCCAAGGTGGCGCAGAAGGTGGTTTCCAAAGTCAACCGGGGCGCCATTATTTTGCCCGACGCGCTGGGCGCGAATGTCAGCGGCGTGATCACGACGGCGATTATTGCCGGTATTTTCTGCAGCCTGCTGACGAAATAAAAGGAGAAGCCTCATGAGCGGATGGCCCGAAGCGTTGCTGACCTATGGACTGACGATCGTCATTGCTTTCGGCGTTGCCGGCATGATTCACCTGATGGTCGTTTTGCTGGAAAAATTTTCCCCTAAAAAAGACAACTAGCGGCGCGCAAACGCCGTCTGCCTGCCGAATATTCCTTCCTTGAAATTCGTCCGGTATTCTGATTTATTGGCCTCTGGCGAGGTGGATCTGTCCATGACAACAAAATCCCCATCCACGGAAAAAAGCGATTCCTGGGTTTCATCGGCGCTGAAAGTCAATCTGGAGCGCACGGCGGCGGAAGTCCGGATTCCTCCGCAGTACGCGCCGCTCTTGCAGATGGTCGAGGACCACTACGGCCTGCAAAAAAAAACGCGCGAGCTTTTGACGGAGCTCAATCACCCCTATGTCAACTGGGATTTTGTCCTTCGGGAACTCAAGTCCATCTCCATCGGCAATTTTCACCTCTACAGCCGTCGGGCGGACGGGCTTGCCGGTTTATGGATCCTGTTGACCATTTATTTCGACATCCTGAAATCCACAGCCAGCGAAGACGTGAAAGACAGCGCGCTGCACTACCTGTTTGACTACGCGGACACGGTGATCCTGCACAGCGAAGAATTTCTGGAGAGGAATCTATCGCTGTTTCCCGGGATGATCGAATCCCTGACGGCGCTGGCGGACGGCGAATCGGCTCTGTTTAAAAAATGCTCTTCCTATCTGAAAAGGATCCTCCGGACGGCGGCCGACAGGAACGTGGATCTGGCCACACCGGCATTCGATGCGCTGCTCTACAAAATGTTCCGCGCGACCTACGCTTTCTGGCTGAATCAGCCCGATCCAGCTTTATGGCTGGTGGCCGAACGCAAGGCCGAGGCGCCGCCGAACGAAACCCCTTATCTGGAATTGATCCGGCCGCTTTCTCATCACCGGTTCCGCAAGCTGATGCTGGAGCTCGAAGCGCTTCGTCCCCGGGACGGCGAAAAAGCCGGGGCGCATCTCCGGGACTTTTTGGCGCTTCCGGATTATTTCCAGATCCTCGATGCCTACCTCCGGGTGGCCTCCGCGCTGGAAAAATCCGAAGCCTATGCGAACCGTCACCTTGTGAAACTGGATTTCCTCTTCGGCATCATGACGGCGCCGGGTCTGCAGGACCTCCACGTCAGCGCCATGCGGGAAATCAATGCGTCGCTGAAACTTGTTTTTCAGGAGGAAAAGAAAGAGAACCTGGATATTTTTGTAAGGAAAATTTTCGGTTTCCTGAAAAAAAACACATCGCGGAGTGAATTCCGCAGCGCGAGCATCGACTGCATTCTCACGGCGGCCCGGGAGGTTTTTGCACAAAACGACCACCCCCTGGTGGAAACGTTCATGGACGAACTGATCGCCTACGGATTTGAATATCCGGAGATTCAAGGATCGACGGCCGAATGGCAGGTGCGGGTCAATCCCGAACACATCCGGACGATCCGCGCCTGGCTGGAAATCATCGCCCTGAAGCCGCGCTGGACGAAACGGCTCGTTTCCGCGCTGATTATTCATCTGAAAATCGGCGGCATTTTCATCCGGGATACGGACCTGATTCAGCGCGACATTTCCCGTTTGCTCAACGCGGACATTGCTCCGGCCTACAGTCTGATCAAGCAGCTTTTGCGGTTGTTTCCCGTTTACTTCAGCGAAATCGGCGCCGAAGGAGAACTCAGGGACCTGACGACCCGTGTGGATGAGCTGTCCTGCCGCAACGACCGCCTGATCGATTTTTTCCGCAAGCAGTCCCACGTCGAGAGCAACAGTCTGCTGGTCGAATTTATCGAGGATATTTTCCGCTTCTGGGTTTCCGGGGAGAAGCGAACCATCCGCAAACATGTTCCCGAGGAAATCTATGATCAGGTGGCAAACGAGGGTCTTTATTTTGACGGCATGCATCAGGCGTTGACCCGCCTCTTTGAGGGCATCGGCAATCACCCCGGGAAATTCCTGGAATGGGATCCGGAGAAAATTGCCGGGGAAATATCACGGATTCCGAATATTTCCGAGACGGACCGGGAGCGCGCGTCGCTCATGATTCGCATTTACCAGTTGATTTACAAGAAATACCATCCCCGGTACTATGATCTGCTTGGCGATTTGGAGTCCGCCAATGTTTTTACCGCGCAGGATCTTCTGTCGCTGAAAAGATCGCTGGCCGATAAAAACCATTACCGGAGTCTGACGGTCATCCTGAAATGCCTCGGTTCGCTCAAGGCTCAAATTCTTTCCGAAAAGAAAACCCGCTCTTTTGAAAACATCTACTATAAAAGGCATATTGCCGCGGGGATTCCGTCCATGTATGGAACCTACCACGAGGAAAAATTCGACGCGCTTGGGCTTTCCCTGCGCCTGGAAAGCCTTGCGGGAATGCTCTTTGAAGAGTTGATTCAATCCCTGAATCTGCAGTTTATCACCAAGCGCACCATCATCCGGATCCATAACTATCTGTGGACCTATCTGAACGCGCTGGATCTGGAAGGGATCTCCACCGAAGGTCTGGTGGCCAAAGTCCGGTACATCACCAGCGCGCTGCCCATCAAGCAGTTTTCCATGGAGCAGTATCTGGATATTTTCCGGTTCATCTCCCGGGGCATTCAGGATGTCATCCGTGATTACTATATCGACGCCCACAGCGTTAATTTGCCGGTGATCATCCGTCAGCTTCAGGCGCAGACGGATCCATCCGACGGCAAGCAAGACGAAACCCGTATGGAGGAGGTCATCTATCAGCAATCGGAGAATTTTCTCCGGGGCGTGATCGCGTCCGCCTTCGGTCTGCAGGCGCTGGACAATTTTGTTCACACCGTCATCAAGACGCTCAACGCGGAGCTGGAAAAGTTCAAGGACAACAAGCGGATTGTCAATCTCCTGATGGATTACAATCCGGAGCTGGCCGTGTCTCCCCTCTACAGCAAGAACCCGAAAACGGACAACCAGATTCTGCTGGGCAACAAAGGCTATTTTCTGAAGAAGCTTGTTTCCTTCGGGTTCCAGGTGCCGCCGGGCTTCATCATCACCACGGAAGTGTTCCGGGGATTCGACGCGGTCTATGGGTACAAGTACATTTTCCGGGATCTGGCCCGGCGGGTCAACCGGGAAATCGCCGCGCTGGAGAAGAAAACGGGCCGCCGTTTCGGAGATCCCGGCAATCCGCTGCTCTTGTCGGTGCGAAGCGGCGCGACGGTTTCGCTGCCCGGCATGATGCGGTCTTTTTTAAACGTCGGCATCAACGCTTCGATTGCCGAAACCCTCAGCGCCAGAAAAGATTTTCAGTGGGCGGCCTGGGATTCCTACCGCCGCTTCCTTCAAACCTGGGGGATGTTCCAGGGGCTGAGCCGGGACTTCTTCGATGCCATCATGGACGGCTTCAAACAGAAGCATGGCGTGCAAAGAAAAATTCAATTTCCGCCCGGGCTGATGAAGCAGATTGCCTTGGTGTATAAGCAGGGAATTCTGGACAGCGGCATTCCGCTGTCGGATCATCCGCTCCGGCAGCTTCGTCATGCGGTTTTAAAGGTTTTTGATTCCTGGTATGCCGAGCAGGCGCGCATCTACCGCCACCAGATGCACTTGTCCGATGCATGGGGAACCGCCGTCATCGTACAGGCGATGGTCTTCGGCAACCTCCATGAACGGTCCGGTTCGGGTGTGATCTTTACCCGCGATCCGAAAAGCGCTTCCTCCGACGTGGCCCTTTACGGGGATTTCATCTTCGGCGTTCAGGGGGACGATATCGTTTCGGGGCTGGTCGAAACGTATCCCATCTCCGAGCGCCAGCGGCTTGCCGAACAGCGCAACACGGGAATTTCCCTGGAAGCCGACTTTCCGGCCATCTATGACGAACTGGTCAAAACCGCGGAAACGCTGATTTATGAAAAGGGCCTGAACCACCAGGAAATAGAATTTACCTTTGAAGGCCCGCAAAAAGAGCATTTGTTTCTGCTGCAGACGCGGGACATGGATCAGACCCAGGCAAAAAGCCTGCGGCGCTTTAAAGAGACGGACCTCCTGCACGCCTCCATGCTGGGAACAGGAATTGGCGTCGCCGGCGGCGCCCTTTGCGGCCGGGCCGTTTATTCCGAAAAAGACATTCAGCAGTTTCGCCAGGCGGAGCCCAGGACGCCGCTCATTCTGGTCCGACCCGATACGGTTCCCGATGATGTCGGCGTCCTTTTGCAGGTGGATGGGCTGCTCACCGCCAAGGGCGGAGCGACCTCCCATGCCGCCGTAACCATTCCGCAGTTGGGCAAAGTCGGTGTCGTGGGGCTCAGCAAACTGAAGGTCTATGAAATGGAAGGCTATGCGACGCTGGAGGGCCGCGCCATCCAAAGCGGAGATTTTATCGGCATTGACGGCTGGAGCGGAGCTCTGTACCTCGGGAAGCATGACCTGGAATCAGCTTCCTACGCTTCCCTTGTCCCGTAAGGCGTTCCGCGTCAAAAACAACAATCTCCTCCCCAGGCTTTTTTTACCTGATGCATGGAGAGCTTTGAAAAACTCCTTTTTCGTCATACCGTCGAAAGACGGTATCCAGAAAAGCATTTGATATGACTGGATTCCGGATCGCGCTGCGCTTGTCCGGAATGACGGTTTTGATGGTTTTGCACCTTGCACGATCTTTGCCGGGTGGTCCCGTATAGGCTTTCCAACAAAAAAACCCTCGTTTTCCTTTGCGGGAAAACGAGGGCTTTGTTTTTGAGCATCAACAGCTTACTGAATGTTTTTGTGGATATAGACGGTCAGGTCGCCCATCCGGTTCGTGTAGCTGCCGTATTCGTTGTCGTACCAGCCGAAAATCTTGGCATGGACCACGGGAACCTGAAGCATTTTTTCGCCAAGGCTCGAGACGAGGTCCACCGGCAGATTCGGAATGTGGGAAAGATCGACCGGTATGAAAGCCGTGCGGGTGTGATTGAACTGCCCTTCAATGATGACCGCCGCGTCTTCGCCGATCAGATCGGTGGAGACATTCTGCTGCATGGTGAAACGGACAAGCGGGTTGTCCTGTGCGGCCTTCGCGTAAATATCATTGAGCTTTTTGGTGTCGAGGCCGGCCGCCGCAGCCTTGTCGTTGTTTCTGGCCTGGAACGTCGCGTTGAGCACGATGAGCGAAAGAGTGTTGGTCGGCACCCGGATGGAATCGCCCATGAAGCCGATGTTTTTAACTTCCGGAATAACTTCGGCCAGGGCCTTGGCCGCGCCGGTCGAGGTCAGAATGATATTGTTGAGGATGCTGCGCGTTTTGCGGATATCTTTCTCGCCCGCCTTGGGCAG
>JAAZOZ010000302.1 GCA_012797505.1 Smithella sp.
CTACGAATCTGGATGCCCCTGGTTCGAATCCAGGTGGGCGCGCCAGTAAAATCAAGGGGTTGCAGATGCCTGGCATTTGCAGCCTCTTTATCGTTTTGTAACACTCCTGTAAACATTTTCACGTTCTTTTCCTGATTCGGTCCCGCGGCGAATCTTCAGCCGGCCTTGACGGGCGGCCGGCACAGCAGCATCAGCACGGAGCCGACCAGCGCAATGCCGCAGGCGATGACGACAGCCGTTCCATAGCCGCCGTTCACGTCATAGAGCCAGCCGGCAAAAAACGCGCCGGAGTACGGAAAAACCGACGTAATGGGATTGGCGATGGCGCTGATTTTATGAAAAGACTCCGTCCCGAAATAGTTTCCCATTAAAAGCGGATAAGACACATACGACGCGCCGAAACCAAAGCCGACCAGCAGCGGGTACAGGTAAACCGCCCACAGGTTCTCCCGGGAGGCAAACCAGAAGAGAACGCCCCCGCCGATCAGGCTAAAACCGGCGATGGCGATCAGCAGACGGCTTTCCATGCGTTCGCCCAGAAACGAGACGCTGAGCCGGCCCACGATGCTGCAGGCCAGGATCAGCCCGTAAATAAAGGCGGGCCGGAGAAACCAAACCGGATCGGACATGGAAAACCCCCGGTCGCTCAAATGAGCCGGGGTCTGGGTCAGCACGGACTGCCACAAAAACCAGATGAACGACATTCCGATGATGGCCAGCCAGATGCTTTTGGTTTTCAGGGCGTCTTTAAAATTCCAGTTTACCGGCGAGCGGTAGGTTCTGAACCGCCCGATGCGGGCGTCGGACATGGCTTCGCGAACGGCCGAGGGGACCATTCCGTCCGGATGCTGTCCAAGGTCTTCCGGCCGGTTCCGGACGGCAATCATGGCCACGACCGCACCGATAACACAGGCGAGTGCGATCACACACCAGCCAACCCTCCAGTTTCCTCCGAAAGCCACAATGGAGGCGCTGATGATCTGGGGATAAATGAACCCGCCGATCGCGCCTCCGCCCAGCACCAGGCCCATGACCAGCGCCCGGTGAACATTAAACCACAGCAGAACCAGCGCCTGCACGGGCACGACCGACCCGAAAGAAATTCCCAAGCCGGTAAAAAAGCATAAAAGCAAATAGACAGGATAGGATTGCCCGGCAAATGCCATCAGCAAAACCGATCCCGACGTCACAGACGCGCCGATGGCCAGCGTCCTGCGGGGCCCAAAGCGGTCCATCAGCCACGGAATGATGAATGCGCCCAGGCCGAGCGTCAATCCGATGATGGTATAGCCAAGACTGATCTCTCCGCGCTGCCACGACAGGTCTTTCTGCATGAACCGGTAAATGACGGGCGGCCCGTACAACGCAAAACCGATCGGGATCGAATACACGAGGCACAGAACAGGCATCAAAACCCATCCGTAGAACGCCGCTGTTTTCGCTTTTTCGGTCATGACGATGCGTTCCCCTCCCCCGAACATCCGGTTCCTGACGTCACACAGAGAGCTTTGAAAAATGTCATTTCGAGGAGCGTGAGCGACGAGAAATCTTAAGGATGGCCGTTTGTTCAAGATTTCTCCCTTCGGTCGAAATGACAA
>JAAZOZ010000303.1 GCA_012797505.1 Smithella sp.
ATCACCGAGATGTTTGGGATCAAGTACCCCATTATTTGTGGGGCGATGATGTGGCTTTGTAAACCGACGCTCGCCGCGGCGGTTTCCAACGCGGGGGGAATGGGAAATCTTACCGCGGGAAATTATGAAACGGAAGAGGACTTCCGCAACGCTATTCGTCAGACCCGCAAACTTACCGACAAGCCGTTCATGGTCGGAATCACCATTCTTCCTTCCGTGCGCATCACGGCGGGGCATCACCAGATGTACCTGCGGGTTTGCGCGGAAGAAAAAGTGGCGGGCATTGAAGTGTCCGGCGCTCCGGTGGACAAGGCGGTGGGTCCCGAGTACATCGACCTGCTGAAAAAAGCAGGGGTTAAACTTTTTCATAAGGTGGGGTCGGTGCGTCATGCCCTGCACGCGGAGAAGGCCGGCTATGACGGCATTTACGCCGCCGGCATCGAGGAGGGCGGACATCCGCTGGATGATGATGTCACAACCATGGTGTTGACCCCCCGTATTGTCGAATCCGTGAAAATCCCCGTGGTGACGGTGGGCGGCATCGCCAACGGCAAGTCCCTTGCGGCAGCGCTCACGCTGGGAGCGCAGGGGGTTATGATGGCCAGTCGTTTCATTGCCACCAAAGATTGTGTGGTCCACAATAATATCAAAGAGGAAATTGTGAAACGCCAGGAATATGAGACCACGCTGATCTGTAAAACCCTTCATCTGCAGGGCAGGGCGCTCAAGAACCAGGTGGTTAAGAATATCTGTGAAATTGAGGAGAAAGGCGGGGGGTTCGAGGCTCTGTATCCCCTGATCGCCGGTGAGCGAATGAAAGAGGCATGGGAAGACGGCGACGTCGAGGTCGCTCCCATGATGGTGGGGCAGTCGATTGGACTTATCCAGGATGTGCCCACCTGCAAGGAACTGTTGGCGCGAATGGTGAAAGAGGCCGAGGAGACGCTGGCGAGAGTGAACAAGCTGTTTTAACTTTCCGGCGTAGATGTTTTGTCCAAGGATTCAATGAAATTGCTTTCAAGAGACATTTCACGAAAAGGAGAAGGATGATGGGAGCAAGTAAGGAGATCCGTTTTGATGGTCGGGTGGCCGTTGTCACCGGAGCGGGCGGCGGACTGGGGCGTGTGTACGCTCTTGAGTTTGCCCGGCGGGGCGCAAAAGTAGTGATCAATGATTTCGGCGGCGCCAGGGACGGCGCAGGCCCCGGAGCGGCCGGTCCGGCGGACAAAGTCGTAGATGAGATCAAAGCCCTGGGGGGAGAGGCGGTTGCGAATTACGATAATGTTGCGACCGCGAACGGGGGAGAAAATATCGTCAAGACGGCCGTGGATGCTTTTGGGAAAGTGGACATTCTGGTCAACAATGCCGGCATTCTGCGGGATAAGGGCATTCTTAAAATGGAGCCGGAAAACTGGCAGGCGGTTCTGGATGTTCATCTGAACGGGGCCTTCTATGTGACGCGTCCCGCTTTCGCCGTCATGCGGGACCATGGCTACGGACGGATCATCATGACGACGTCCGCCGCGGGGCTTTACGGCAATTTCGGCCAGAGTAACTACTCCTCGGCCAAACTGGGTCTTGTCGGCTTCATGAACACCCTGAAGCTTGAAGGCATCAAGTACAACATTAAAGTGAACACGGTGGCGCCCATTGCCGCGTCACGTCTCACGGAGGATATTCTGCCGCCCGATCTGCTGGCCAAAATGAATCCCGCGTATGTTGCGCCCATCGTGCTCTATCTGGGCTCTGAAGAATGCAATGAGACCGGCAGAATTTACAACTGCGGCGCTGGATTTTACAATCGCGCCGCCATGATGACCAGTCCCGGCGTCGTCATCGGGAGCGGCAAGAAGGTTCCGTCCGTCGAGGACATCTCCGTCAACTGGGCGAAGATCATGGATCTCAAGGGAGCCAAGGAATACGGACAATTGAACGATCTGGTCCTGCAGGACCTTCTCTCGGCGTTGGAGGGGAAGAAAGAGCCGGCGCAAAGCGGCGGCGGTTTCGCCGCGGTGAAGGATGTCTTTGAAAAAATGCCCGGGGCCTTTCAGGCAGGCGCGGCGGGAGGAGCGGCGGTTGTGTTCCAGTACTGCATCTCGGGCGACGGCGGCGGGGATTGGTCCGTCGACATCAAAAACGGCGCTTGCACCATAGCGTCCGGCCTGCATGCCAGTCCGACCTGCACGCTGAAGATTCAGGCCGGGGATTTTCTCGATCTGATGAACGGCAAGGTCAATGCCATGAAGGCCTATACCTCGGGAAAACTGAAGATCGAGGGAGACATCATGAAATCCCAGCTTTTGGAGAAAATCTTCAAGTTTTAGAGCGGAGATTTTCTGAAGCGTCGGTTTAAAAATTTGAACGCAATGTCTTGTGAACAAAGGAGGTAAAACGATGATCGGAATTACGTCATACGGAGCCTATATTCCCCGCCTGCGATTGGACAGAATGGCTATTTATCAATCGATGGGCTGGTTCGCTCCGGCGCTTATCAGTGTGGCCCAGGGCGAACGTTCCATGTGCAATTACGATGAGGACAGCCTGACGATGGCCGTCGCCGCGTCCATGGATTGTTTGATTGGAAAAGACAAAACAAAAATCGATGCGGGATACCTGTGCTCCACGAGCCTGCCTTTCCTGGATCGCCAGAATGCCGGCATTCTGGCCACGGCTCTGAATCTGCGGAGCGACATCAATACGGCGGATTTTACGTCTTGCCAGAGGGCCGGCACGACCGGACTCCTGACCGCTCTGGATGTCGTCAAATCGGGGAGCCGAAAATCCATTCTGGTGACCGCGTCCGACAAACGGCAGACCCGTCCGGCCGGCTTTTACGAAATGTGGTTCGGCGACGGCGCGGCGTCGGTCCTGGTTGGGGATGAAGACGTTGTGGCGGAGTTCCTGGGTTCCTACTCCCTCACCTACGATTTCGTGGATCATTACCGGGGATCCAAATCCGAGTTCGACTACACCTGGGAAGAGAGGTGGCTCAGGGAAGAAGGCTATTCCAAAATCATTCCCGAAGCGGTGAACGGCCTGTTCAAGAAATTGAATATTTCGATGAATGACGTGCAAAAACTGGTTTTCCCCTGTTTGTTCAAGGCGGAACACCGGGCGATCGGGAAAAAGCTGGGGGCTGCTCCGGAAAAACTGGCCGATACGATGCACGAAGTCACCGGAGAGACAGGCGTTGCGCATGCTCTCCTGATGCTGGTCGGAGCGCTCGAAACGGCAAAGCCGGGAGACGGCATTCTTCTGGCCGGTTTCGGACAGGGCTGTGACGCTCTTTATTTCAAGGTTACGGAGAATATCGGAAAACTGGCCGAGCGCGCGGGACTCAAAGGATCGCTGGCCAATAAGAAGACCACGGACAACTACATGAAGTTCCTGAAATTCCGGGATCTGATCAATCCGGAGATGGGAATTCGGTCGGAAGCGCCGGTGCAGACGGCCATGACGGCTCTGTGGCGGAACCGGAAAATGATCCTCGGGTTTGTCGGCGGAAAATGCCGGGATTGCGGAACGGCTCAGTATCCACCGGCGGATCTGTGTGTGAATCCGGCCTGCGGTCACCTGAAAACACAGGACGATTACGAATTTGCCAATATCAAGGCCAGAGTCCGCTCGTTTACGGGAGATCTGCTGGCTGTATCGGTGGATCCACCGGCGATTTACGGCATGGTGCAGTTTGAGGGCGGCGGCCGGCTCATGATGGATTTCACCGACAGTGAGTTGAACGACATCAAAGTCGGCATGCCCGTCAAGATGTCTTTCCGCAGACGGGTCGTGGATACGGTCCGGGGATTCTCGCAATACTTCTGGAAGGCCGTTCCCCAGACGGACTGGATACCGGAAATCGATTTTCAGGGACGGGTGGCCATTGTCACGGGCGCCGGCGGCGGTTTGGGCCGGGCGTATGCCCTGGAGCTGGGTCGCCGCGGAGCCAAGGTTGTCGTAAATGATTTCGGAGGCGCGCGCGACGGATCGGGAGCAGGAGCCGCCGGTCCCGCCGATCTGGTGGTTGCCGACATCAAGGCCATGGGCGGCGAAGCCGTCGCCAATTACGACAACGTCGCCACGCCCGAAGGCGGTCGGAAGATCGTGAAGACGGCGCTGGACGCTTTCGGCAAAGTCGATATCCTCATCAACAACGCCGGCATTCTCAGGGATAAAGGCATCCTGAAGATGGAGCCGGAAAACTGGCGGGCCGTTCTCGCCGTCCACCTCAACGGCGCCTATAACGTGACGAGGCCGGCTTTCGAGGCCATGCGGCAGAACGGTTACGGCCGCATCATCATGACCACTTCCGCGGCCGGCCTTTACGGCAATTTCGGCCAGACGAATTATTCCGCAGCCAAGCTGGGTCTTGTCGGCTTCATGAACACGCTGAAGCTGGAGGGCGCGAAATACAACATCAAGGTCAACACCATCGCCCCCATCGCCGCATCCCGGTTAACCGAGGATATGATGCCGCCGGAGATGCTCGAGAAAATGAATCCGGCTTACGTCGCCGGCATCGTTCTGTATCTGTGTTCTGAAGACTGCAAGGATTCCGGCAACATCTTCAATGCGGGGGCCGGCTTCTTCAGCCGGGCGGCGATTCTGACCGGCCCCGGCGTGATGCTGGGGGACGAGACGCATGTGCCGACGCCGGAAATGATTCGTGACAACTGGGACAAGATCAACAGTCTGGAAGGGGCGAAACCCTATACGGAACTCAATATGGCCATTATGGATTTTCTGACGCCTCCCGCCGCCGCCGGCGCGCCGGCGGCTGAAAGCGGCGCAGGCGGGCTGGATGTCGCAGGGGTCTTCAAGAAAATGCCCTCCGTATTCAATGCGGCGGCCGCCGCCGGAAAAGACGTGACCTTCCAGTTCAATATATCCGGTCCGGCAGGCGGGGATTGGTTTGTCGCCGTCAAGGATGGAACGTGCAGCGTCACAACCGGGAAGGGAGACAGTCCCACGACTACCATCGGCATGGCCGATACGGATTTTGTTGACCTAATTACCGGAAAGCTTGACGGGATGAAGGCTTTCAGCGCCGGAAAACTGAAGGTCGGCGGAGACATGATGAAATCCCAGTTGATCGGAAAGCTGTTTAAATTCAACTCATGAGGAGGTGGTGTTATGGCTTCAGGAATCAAAGATAAAGTCGCTATTATCGGCATGGGATGCAGCCGGTTCGGAGAGCGATGGGATATAGGAGCCGAGGGGCTGATGGTTGAGGCCTTTCAGGAAGCGATCGCCGATGCAGGCATTGAAAAGAAAGATATTCAGGCGGCCTGGTACGGCGTCTGTATGGATGAGGTCAATGTGGGGAAGGGGGCTCCGTCGATGGG
>JAAZOZ010000034.1 GCA_012797505.1 Smithella sp.
AACAATGGGGGAATCGTCAATTTTACGAACGTTGCCAGTGATGCTCAGGTTGCGCGAACGACGGTGTATGAATATTATGAGATTTTAAAAGATACACTGATTCTGCGGGAACTGCCGCCGTGGCGAAAAACGGTGAAAAGGAAGCCGCTGGCATCCTCCAAGTATTACTTTTTTGACTCGGGTGTTGTATCGGCTTTGCAGGGAAGGCCTTTCCTGCCGGGCACGCCCGAATTCGGCGAGGCTTTTGAAACATTTCTGATGCACGAATTGAGCTGTTTTAGTGATTATGTTTCCGGTGAACCGCTGAGTTTCTGGCGGTCTGCCAGCGGCTTTGAGGTGGATTTTATTATTGGTGATCACACGGCGGTGGAGGTGAAGGCCAAGGACAATGTGTCGCCGCAGGATTTGAAGTCGCTGCGCGCTCTGCGGGAGGAGAAGTTGTTGAATCGCTTTGTATGCGTCTGTCTGGAAAAAAGAAGCCGGGAAGTGGATGGAATAAAAATTCTTCCCGTTGCCGAATTCCTTTCTTCACTCTGGGATAAATAGTTTTAAGATTTAAGTATTAAGTATTAAGTTTTAAGTGGTTAAGATTTAAGGGGAAAAGAGAAAAGACAGGGGCTGTCAACAATTGGTATAGCCACGCACAGCGGGATCGATAGGGCAATTGTTTCCGTTGAGATCACAATATGCTTGTGCTACATTGTAACACGAAGGGAGGGCTTGCGATGAATCAAACACTGACTATAAGAATTCCGGATGATTTACGAAAAGAGCTCCAAGATTTAAGCAAAAGCGAAAATAAGCCGGCAAGCGATATCGTTCGGGAGTCTTTGAAAAGGCACCTTGCCATTCATCGTTTCCGCCGGTTAAGAAACATGACACTCCCTTTTGCGGAAGCACAGGGGATATTGACCGATGAAGATGTATTTAAATTGATATCGTGAAGATCATTTTAGATGCCAATGTTATTATTGCGGCATTTGCAGCCCATGGACTATGCAGCTCGGTTCTTGAGCTGTGCCTTGACCGTTTTGATGTGGTTTTGAGTGAGGAAATACTAAAAGAGGTATCCGTTCACTTAGTTGATAAGATTAAGCTCCCCGCTGCACTATGTGAATCCATTATTACCTTTTTAAAGAAGAATTGTTTTATTTCTCCAATTGATAACGCCGTTAACTCTTCGTGCAGAGACAAAAACGATTTTCATGTTCTTGGCCTTGCGCAACATTCATCAGCAGATTACATCGTAACGGGTGAGGGAAAAAAGGGGACGGTTCTATTTTTAAGTTTTAAGGTTTAAGTTTTAAGTGTTTAAGATTTAAGGGGAAAAATAGAAAACAGGCCATGGGTAATGGGTAATGAATAAATAGGGCGCTGTCCCTAATTATTGATGGATTTTTCTTGACTTATGTGTGGTTGCGCGATATCCTTACTGTAAGGAGGTAAGGAATGCTTGCAAAACTTACGACCAAGAACCAGATTACGCTGCCACGGAAAGTTGTTCAAGAGTTCGTCGGCATTGAATATTTTGATGCTGATGTACAGGACGGCCGCATCGTCCTGGCGCCCGTCAGGATGCAACCTGTCGACGCGACTCTAGGTGGAGTGCGGGAAAAGATGAAGAAGCTCGGGATAACGCCTGCCGATGTGACGGAGGCTGTCCGGTGGGCCAGAAGCAAAGAGCCGTGATCCGGGTAGTGCTGGACACGAATGTTCTGGTTTCTGCGCTGCTTTTTTCCGGAGAAGTCGGAGATGTCGTTTCATCATGGAAGGCTCGAAAATTCTCGCCGGTTTTTTCGCAGGATACGTTTGATGAGTTCAGGCGTGTCCTCGCATACCCTAAATTTTCATTGACGCCCCGGGAAATCGACGCCCTTCTTCAAATCGAAGTTCTTCCGTTTTGTGAAGTGGTTGATATTGAAGATGAAATCATCGGCGTATGCCGGGATCATGCCGATGATAAGTTCCTCTCTTGTGCCGTGGCTGCAAAGGCCGACTGCATCGTCAGCGGTGACAAGGATCTGCTTGTTCTGGGCAATTTTCGAAACATCCCCATTATCACTGTAGCCGCCTTTTTGAATAAATAGGGACAGCGCCGCTTTTCGGACTGTTCGGGGAACAGTCCCTACATCGCAAGCATGCAGGGAGACGTTTACATAACTACAGCAAACCAACAATGTTGTCATTCCCGCGAAGGCGGGAATCCAGGAAAATGGAGATGTAGGGCGGGCCTTGAGGCCCGCCGCCGGCGCACCTGAAGGTACGCCCTACAAAAAGACCCGTGTACAAGGTTTATCGGCGCAACTGAATTCACGCCCTACAAAAATCAAAAATAAAAAGGCGCTGTCCCTATTTATTGTTGACATGTATTTCGTCATTTGGTATGTAATATGACAAATAACATGTCATGGTGTGCAATATGAAGGCAGAATGGGTTAATCGTCAACTTGATGTTGCCGGGCTTCTGGAAAAGAGCTCCTGCTTTTTGCTGGGACCCAGGCAGACGGGAAAAACGTCGCTGATACAGCGCCGGTTGCCTTCTGTTCTGTATTATGATCTTCTGGACAGCGCGACGTATCTCACGATGAGCAGGAACCCGGATCGCCTGGCGGAAGAGGTCGGCTCGTCTGTTAAGCGCGTTGTTATTGATGAAATCCAGCGTCTTCCCGGGCTTCTCAATGATGTCCAGCGTTTGATTGAGTTGCAGGATGTTCATTTTCTCTTGACGGGATCCAGCGCTCGAAAGCTGCGTCGAGGCGGCGTCAATCTTCTGGGCGGGCGCGCGCGCGTCAAGTATCTTCATCCGCTTACAGCCATGGAACTGGGTGACAGGTTTGATCTTAATCATGCCTTGAATCGCGGTTTGCTGCCGTCGATTTATTTTTCCGACGATCCCGAGGCGGATCTGACGTCCTATTCCGGTTTGTATCTGCAGCAGGAAATCATGGCGGAAGGGGCAACAAGAAATATTCCGGCATTCAGCCGTTTTCTGAAAATGGCCGCTCATAACAATGGGGGAATCGTCAATTTTACGAACATTGCCAGTGATGCTCAGGTTGCGCGAACGACGGTGTATGAATATTATGAGATTTTAAAAGATACGCTGATTCTGCGGGAACTGCCGCCGTGGCGAAAAACGGTGAAAAGGAAGCCGCTGGCATCCTCCAAGTATTACTTTTTTGACTCGGGTGTTGTATCG
>JAAZOZ010000304.1 GCA_012797505.1 Smithella sp.
CTGGAACATTGAAATCATGTTCATGTTTCTGCTGGTGGGCATCATCTTCTACAATACCCTGTCGGAGGGCAAAAAAGAAAAGATTCTGGGATTGCCTGAAAAATGGTTCTGGGCGATCGGTTACAGCGTTTTTTGCGTCTTCGTTGAATGTCTCTTGAACATCGGCGGACACCTGGTCTGGGAGTATCCCTTCTGGTATCTCTCGTTTCAGGGGGTCTGGCTGATTTTCCTGATCGGTTATTTCCATTTTTTCTGTTTTGCCATTCTGGTCATCAGCCTCAAAACGCTAAAGGCCAAACTGGCAACGTTGGGCATCATTTACGCCGTGCCCGTGATCATGAACCTGCTGGCCTTCGGCTTCTGGGGCTGGAACTATTGATGTCTTTTGATTTTTCCGGCCGACCGGCCCGAAGAGGTTGATGCGCTTGCTTTTTAAAAAGATTCGGATGATTTTTTTTATTGGACTGACGTTGATCCTGTCCTGCGCGCCGGCCGAAGAGCCGGCCGGGAAGGACGGACGGCTCGCCGTGATCGCCACGATTTTTCCCCTGTACGATTTTGCCCGCAATATCGGGGGGGACAGGGTCTCAGTGACCATGCTGCTGCCGCCGGGGTCGGACGTTCACCATTACGAATTGAAACCCAACGACATTATCCGGGTCAGCAAAGCGGATATTTTTCTTTTTACCAGCTTTGATCTGGAACAGTGGGCCTATAAGATCATCAATGCGGCCGCCGAGAAAACGAATATGCTGGCGGTCGAAACCGGGCAGGGCGCGTTTCTGCTGCCCCTGCCGGACTCTCCCGAACTTGATCCCGGCCACTCAGAGGGCCCGCCGACCAACGATCCGAACCATGCGTCGAAATACGATCCGCATATCTGGCTGGACGCCGCCAACGCGCAGAAAATGATCGACAACATCGCGGCGGCTTTTATCATCCGGGATCCGAAAAACAGCGAAGTCTATAAAGAAAACGCCGGACGCTATAAACGCCGGCTGACGGAGCTGGATGAAAAATACCGCGTTTCGCTTTCCGCGTGCAAAACCAAAACCGTTTTGCATGCGGGACACTGGGCCTTCGCGTATCTGGCCAACCGGTATCATCTGCGCTACCGATCGGCTTACAACAGCTCGGCGGATGCGGAGCCTTCCCCGCAGCAGATCCTGTCTCTGATGGAGCAGGTCAGGGCGCAAAAGCTGCGCTATATTTATTACGAAGATCTGGCGGCCCCGAAGCTTGCCGGGGTGATAGCCTCCGAAACCGGCGTGGAGCTGCTCAAGCTCAACAACGGCCATGATGTCGGCAAAAAGGATTTTCAGGCGGGCGAAACGTTTCTGTCGCTGATGGAAAAAAATCTGGCCAATCTTAAAAAGGGGATGCAATGCCGGTAATTCGCGTAGAGAATTTGACGTTTCGTTACAATGGAACGGAGGTCATCAACGAGATCGGTTTTACCGTGGAAAGAGGCGTTTATCTGGCCGTCGTGGGCCCCAATGGATCGGGGAAAAGCACGCTCGTCAAAAATATTCTGGGGATTCTGAAACCGGAAAAGGGAAGGGTGGAGTTGTTCGGCAGGCGGCTCGAAGATTTCAGCTCGTGGGAGAAAATCGGTTATTTGCCGCAGCGGCTCAGCGGTTTGAATATACACTTTCCCGGCACGGTGGCGGAAATCGTGCAGATGGGTTTGCCGAAAAAAGATCCGGCTCTGCTGTCGGACACGCTGGACATGATGGCGATCGGTCATCTGGGCCGGCGTCTGATCGGCGATCTGTCCTACGGTGAACAGCAGCGGGTCATGCTGGCGAGGGCGCTGATCCGGCGGCCGGAATTGCTGATCTTCGACGAACCGACCACCGCGCTCGACCCCGAAACCAGGGACGTCTTCTATGCGCTGACACAGA
>JAAZOZ010000305.1 GCA_012797505.1 Smithella sp.
CGCTGGCCCTGCCTCCCGGCCTGGTGCAGAACGGAAAAGCGGACCGGCTCTGGCTGGAGCGGTTTGCCCGTCAGGCCGAACGGAAAGTACCGGCGGCTCTTGAACCCTTCGGGTATTATTCCGCCAAGACCGTCATACAAATCGAAACCCCCGAAGCGGACAAATATCGGCTGCGGGTGCAGATCGATCCGGGTCAGCCGGCCGTCATCACCGGAGTCAACGTCACCGTCACCGGCAGCGGCGCGTCGGAGGCAACGCTGGCGGCGCTTGCTTCCGACTTCCCTCTGCGAAAAGGCGACGTGCTGGTGCATCCCCTCTACGAAAAAGCCAAACAGGCGCTGCAATCCAGAGCCGAAGAGCTGGGGTATCTGGATGCCGCCTATGCCGTTCACGAAGTCCGGGTTGACGAGGCAGGACGGTCCGCCGTCATCACACTGGCGCTGGAAACCGGCCAAAAATATTTTTTCTCCACGGTGGCCATCAAGGGGGCTCCCGATTATCCCGACGCCTTTCTGCGGCGTTATCTCACCTTTCAGCCCGGAGAGGTTTTCTCGTATTCCCGAATGGCCGCCTCCCAGCTTCAGTTGAACAATTCGGAACGGTTTCGCAGGGTAATCGTCCGGGCCGACAAAGAGGGGGCCCGGGACGGCAAAATACCGGTACAGGTGATTTTAACACCCGCGCCGCATATCAGTCTGCGGCCGGGCATCGGCTACGGAACGGATACAGGAGCAAGATTCGCCCTGCACTACCGCGATCTCAACATGCTTCACCGGGGACACGAACTGGATTCGCGCCTGTATATCTCTCAGCGACTGCAGGGAATCGCGACGAGCTATATTCTGCCGAGCGACAGAGATATTCGGACATTCACCTCCGCGCAGATCAACCTGCAGCAGGAGGAGATCAGCACCTATGACAGCCGGATCATTTCGATGGAGCTTGCCCGAACGCACAGCTTCGCTTCCAGGGGACAAGGTTCGGTTTACGTGAAATTTCAGCGCGAAGAATTCACCATCGGCAGCCAGGACTCGACCTCGAGATATATTCTTCCGGGCGTCCGGTTTTCCGACAGTCGCTTCAACAACCTGATTCGCCCCGACCGCGGGTTCCGCTATGCCTTCGATCTGCGCGGCGCGCATCAGGCCCTGGGCTCCACAACCCGCCTGCTTCAGTTCATCGGCGAAGCCGGTCATATTCTTCCCCTGCCGTGGCGTCTGTCTTTTCTGGCCAGCGCCAAAGCGGGCTTCACGGTTTTTACCGATGAGTTTTCCGACCTCCCCCCGTCTTTGCGGTTTTTCGCGGGCGGCGATCAGAGCGTCCGCGGCTATGCCTATCAGTCGCTGGGCCCCCGAGACGCGCAGGGCAATGTGGTCGGCGGCAAGCACCTTTTAATCGGCGGCGTTGAATTGCAGCGCGCCATCCTGGAGAACTGGGCGGTATCCGTATTCTACAACGCCGGAAACGCTTTCGACACTTTTTCCGATCTGACGCTGTTTCAAGCTGCGGGCGCAGGCATCCATTACCACACGCCGGTCGGCGCCCTGAATTTATACATCGCCCGGCAGATTCGCGTGGACGATCCGGAATTCCGCATTCACTTCACCGTGGGGGTTGAATTTTGAAACGTGCATTGAAATATCTTATCCTCATCGCCGCTTTCGGCGCGCCGGCGGTTATTCTCGCAGGCGGGGGATGGCTTGCCTGCAGCGAAGCGGGAAGCAGAAAACTGCTGGAAGCCGTTTCCCGCTTCACGCCGGTGAAAATCAAGGCGGAAACCATCGAGGGAAATCTGGCGGACACGCTGCGCCTGACAAATACGATCATCGAGTGGCCGCAGGGAAACATCCGGATACGTCAATTGAAGATTTCCATGCGGCCGCTGGAGGCGCCGGGCGGCCACCTGGGGATTTCCCTTCTTTCCGCAGACCAGGTATCGGTATTGGACAACTCACCGAAAGAGCGGCCGGAGCTGGTCTGGCCGCAGGCCAAAGGCTGGATTACCTTTGTGAGCGGCGGCATCGGACGCCTGGCCATCCGTGATCTGACCTATCTCCGCCCCGATGAACAACCGGTTCGGATCGCCTCTCTCGGCGCGTCCGTCGGCTGGAAGAATTCACGCCTGTCCATAAGCGATCTTCGCATCAATTCATCCCGCGGCCTTCTGGAGGGAAACATCCTGGCCGGTTTCCATCGTCCTCTGCTGAAAGCCAACCTTGCCGCAACTTTGACCCGCCCGGCAGCCGGCGTCGATTTCATTCGGCTGGACGGCGCCTTTAAACCGGGGCGGCGCCCCGGCGAAATGAACGGAAGCCTCCAGGTTGACGGCCTGCGCAATACCCGGCCGATCCTGCGGATGTCATCGGACCTCGGCATGACGCCTGCGGGCCTGTCCTTCTCCAAAATCCGCCTGCGGCGCGAGAACCGTCCGGGATCCGTTGCCGGCGAAGGCCTGCTGACTTTCAAAGGCCCGACCCCCTGCATAACCATGAGAATTCAGGCGGAAAACGTGGATCTTTCCGACGAGCTGAAAATCCCGGCAAACCTCTCCGGATCGCTGCTCTTTGAGGGAACCGGCCGGCAATATCAGGGTCGCGTCACGCTGGCCAATACAGCGGACACCCGCCATGCTTTCCGTCTGGCCGGTGATTATTCCGGGGATTCCGAAAGCGCCACGCTCAGCCGGATTCAGGGAACAGCCCTGGGCGGATCCCTGAACGGACGCCTCGAGATCCGGTGGACGGACGGCCTGCGGCTGAACGGCGCGATGTCGGGAAAAAATCTCGATCCGGCAAGATGGGATCCGGAATGGGCGGGCGTGATCCATTTTGATCTTGCAGGCGACGTATCGGCTAAGGCGGGAGAGCCGGCAAGCGGCGCATTGAATCTCACGCTGAAAGAAAGCCGCCTGCACGGAAGGCAGTTGACGGGAGACCTGCGGGCAAGCTTTGCGGGCGACGACATCGATATTCATCATCTGGCGCTGAGGGGAAAGGGATTTGAAATCTCGGCCAGGGGAAGTATTGCGGATCAATTGGATTTCAAGGCTGAAATTCGCGATCTGGCGAGGCTGATTCCGCGCGCTTCGGGAGCTCTTACGGCTTCAGGATGGGCGCGCCGGCGTCATGACCGGTTCAGCGGCGTCGTTTCCGCGCGGGGGCACAGTCTGTCGGCGGACGGCTGGTCCATCGCCAGTGCGAACTTCAGCGCCTTTCTGGACGACCGGGAAAAGTCCCCCTTCTCACTGACCGCGGATTTCAGTCGGCTTCGCTTTCAGACTCTGACAGCGGACACGCTGACGCTGCGGGGCGGGGGAACCGTCCTTTCCCACACACTGGACGCTTTTATGCGCCGCGGACCTCACGAAATGCATCTGGGCCTCACGGGCGCCTGGCGCAGAAAAGGCTGGCAGGGAAAAATCGTTCGGCTGGAAGGCAGAGATGGCGTCGGCCCCTGGAGACTGTCCGCGCCGGCCGCCCTGGCCGTTTCCCGGGAGAGCCTTGCGCTGGGGCCGATGGAAATCACAGGCCGTGGGCCGGAAGCGCTCCGCCTGTCCGCGGCGCTTTCCGGAAATCCTCTGACCGGTCCTGTCGATTTGAGATGGAACAGCCTCGATCTGGCCAGAGCCAATGCCTGGATCGATCGCGACATCCTCGCCGGAGTCTGCAGCGGAAGCCTCCAGGCAACGCTGCTGCCCTTCAACCGCATCGACCTTGCCGGGGAGACGACCCTGACCGGAACGCTCCAGACGCAGGGGCAAACCGTTGAGATCAGGCAGGGGAAAATGACCCTGAACGCGGGCAGGCGGGGAGTCCGGCTGGATATGAACATTGAACCTTCTGAAGGCGGATCGCTGTCCGGCGCTTTTGTTTCCTCCGGGCCCGCCGAACGGTCGATTCCCGAAACGGGAGAATGGAATCTGCGCTGGCGGGAACTGGATCTGAAAAGATTTTCGGCCGCGCTCCCCCGCCGCACGCGTCTGGAAGGCAAAATATCGGGGGAGATGAATGGAACCCTATTGCCGGACAGACGCTTTTCTCTTTCGGGCCGCGCCGGCCTGGACGGGTCAAAAATTAACCGGCGGGGACAGAGGGGCGACGTCAGCATCGATCTTCGCCGGGCATCCATTCACTGGCTCTGGCAGAAAGACTATCTGGAATGCGAACTCCACGTGACAATGGCGGACCTCGGTGCACTGCAGGGAAAAATCCGTCTGCCGCTGGCTGCGCACTTTCCGCTGGTCATGAACGAACAGGGAAACCTTCAGGGTTCGCTTATGGGACAGGTGCAGGAAAAGGGCGCGCTGGGCGTTCTTTTTCCCGGACTGGTTCAGGAGAGCCGGGGAAATCTCGATCTGGACATGAAAATGAGAGGAAGCCCGGCGGACCCGCTCTTTGAAGGCCGTGTCCGCCTGTCCAAAGCGGGAGGCTATCTGCCGTCGGCCGGTATCACGCTGCAGGATGTCCGGATCGACGCCCGTCTGGCGAAAGACGGCGTAACCATCGATTCTTTCCGTGCTGTTTCCGGCCCGGGTTATCTGGACGGCACCGCACGAATTCGCCTCAAAGGGTTTAAGATCGCGGATTTCGAAGGAAACCTGAACGGCGATCGGTTTCAGGCCATCCACGTTCCCGAACTTCACGTGCAGACGTCTCCCCGCCTGACCTTCTCGGGAACGCCGGAAAAAATATCCGTCCGGGGAGAAGTGCTCCTGCCCCTGCTGCGGGTCAACGGATCGCAATCGCAGGGTCCCGTGGAATCCAGCCCTGACCTGGTCCGGGAAGGAAAAACAAAGTCCGGAACCGGAAAGCCGTCCGTTGGTCTCGATGTTCAGGTCAAACTGGTGCTGGGCGAACAGGCCGAGTTCAACGCGGCCGGAATCGACGCAAAGCTGGGCGGCGAAATGGAGATCCGGTTCAGCGATCCGGAGCGCATTTCGGGCAGGGGTGAAATCCGCGTGGTCAAAGGCCGGTTCCGGACCTACGGCGTGAACCTGGAAATTGTCCGCGGCCATCTTTTCTACGCGGGAGGTCCGGTCAACCAGCCGGCGCTGGACATTCTGGCGATTCGAAAAATAGGAGAAGTAAAAGCGGGCGTCGCGGTCAGCGGCAAGCTTCCAAAACCCTTGGTCAAATTGTATTCGGAACCCTACATGCAGGATATGGATATTCTGGCTTACATCGTGCTGGGGCATCCGCTCGGCGCCGACTCAAAGCAGGCCGGCCTTCTGGCCACGGCGGCCGGCGCCGTTTTGACCTCGCAGCAGGCCGAAGATCTGCTGGAGCAGATTCAGGACTATCTGGGGCTTGCCTCTCTGGAAATCTCCTCGGATGTGCTGGAGAAAAGCAACCAGATGGGGTATAAGCGCCTGAAAGTAACGCCCGAGGGAACAGGCAGTTCGTCGCCAGGCGCTTCGGAAACCATTCTGGTCGTGGGCAAGTATTTGACGCCCGAGTTGTACATCAGCTACGGCCGCTCGCTGTTTTCGGGGGGCAATTTATTTTTTCTGCGCTACGATCTTTCCAAAAACTGGCAGGTGGAAAGCCAGATGGGGCAGGAAAGCGGCATCGACCTCTACTACAAACTGGAATTTCACTAAAGGGAGAGACAACCATGCCATCGCGCCATTTTGATCTGGCCATCGCCGGCGGCACCCTGGTGACCATGTCCTCCAGGATGGACATCATTGAAAATGCTTCCATCGGCATATCCGGCGGCCGCATCGCCCTCGTGGACACAAACCGCCCGCTCGCGGCCGACAGGATCATCGACGCCCGCGGCGGCTTGATCCTGCCGGGGCTGGTCAACACGCATACGCATCTGCCGATGGTCTGCTTCAGGGGCCTCGCGGATGACCTCCCGCTCATGGACTGGCTCAACCA
>JAAZOZ010000306.1 GCA_012797505.1 Smithella sp.
CGCTGGGGACGATTCCCGCAGGCGAGACTTATGTGAAGGAAATTCCTCTGACGGCGGATGAAGAAATTCCGACGGATTCAGTGGCGCTGACGATTGCGCTGAAAGAGGCCAACGGCTTTGATCCGGCGCCCGTCAAACTGGCCTTTCGCACGAAATCCTTTGCCGAGCCGAAACTGATTGTGGCGGATATGGGTATTAACGACCAGAGCCGCAACGGCCGCATCGAGCCGATGGAGATGACGGAGTTGACGGTTCGCGTCCAGAATATCGGCCAGGGCGACGCGCGCGGCGTGGCGGCGGATGTGGCGGCGGGAAATAATGTGTTCATCGGCGGAGAAGCGCAGACGCATTTTGAACTGGGCGCGCTGCCTTCAGGTCAGTTCAAGGACTTTAAATTTATGTTTTACACCAACACGCGCATTGCCGACGGCGAGAAGATTCCCCTGACGGTAACGCTTTCGGAGGCGCGTCCGCGCTTCAACGCGCAAAAAGAGCTGGCGCTGGTCATGAACGCGCCGCAGCGAAAAATGGAAGAGCTGGTGGTGGCGGGCAAGGATACGCCAAAAGCCGCGGATATTGCCGTCGCCGGCGGCCTTTCAGTGGATGTGGACGCCAATATTCCGCAGGGGATCAAAGCGGGTAAATATGACATTGCCGTGATTATCGGCAACAAGTCTTACGCGGAAGGCATTCCGCAAGTCGCCTATGCCGACCGCGACGCGGCGGTGATGAAGGAATATGTCGTCAAAACCATGGGGTTTGAAGAGCACAACATTATTTACGTGGAAGATGCCGCTCTCTCCAAACTCAATGAAATCTTTGGAACCGAAGGCGCGCCGCGGGGGAGGCTGTATAAATATGTAAAACCGAATGTTTCCCGTGTGTTTGTTTATTACGGCGGGCACGGCGCACCCGATCTGGAAACGGGCGATGCTTTTTTTGTGCCGGTGGACGGCAACCCCGAGTATATCCGAGCCAGCGGCTATCGCCTGCAAACTTTTTATGACAATCTCTCGAAGATTCCGGCCAAAAAAATCACGGTCGTGCTGGATGCCTGTTTTTCCGGCAATACGGATAAGGGAATGCTTTTCAAGGGCATCAGTCCGGCGCTGGTGAAGGTGAAGAAGGAATATCGCGGGCCGGCGGGAGCGGTGCTGATGACCAGCGCTTCGACGGATCAGGTGTCGGCCTGGTATCCGGAAAAGCGCCATTCGCTGTTTACCTATTATTTTCTCAAGGGGCTTCAGGGCGAGGCGGACGCCAGCGGCGACGGAAAGATTACGGTGGGAGAGCTTTCCGACTATCTCAAGGAGCATGTCCCTTACATGGCCAGACGTCTGAAGGGCGTGGAGCAGCAGCCGGTGATTATGGGCAACGCATCAGATGTGCTGGCGGTGCTGAAGAAATAGAAATATATGCGCAGGGGATGCGAAGAAATTCTTAACGGTGTTTACCTGATCGGAGGCCCGAATGTCACACAGGCGGACGACGCGGCCGTTTATCTGATCGACTTTGCCGGGGAGCTGGTGTTGATTGACGCGGGCGCCGGCGGCAGTTCGTCGCAACTGGTCCGCAATATGGAAATGCTGGGCCTGGACCCGAAAGCCCTGTCCAGCGTGATTCTGACGCACTGCCATATCGACCACATCGGTTCCGCGGCTTTTTTCCGGCAAAAGTACGGGGCCAAAATCGTGATCCATGAACTGGATGCAAAAGCGCTGGAAACCGGCGATTCCGTCCGGACGGCGGCCAACTGGTACGGAACAACATTTCCGCCGACAAAGATCGACCGGAAATTGACCGGCGCGCAGGAGACATTGACATTCGGCAGCGAAGAACTGCATTGCCTGCACACCCCCGGCCACACGCCCGGTTCCATTGCCCTGTATCTGGACAGGGAAGGCAAACGCGTATTGTTCGGTCAGGACATTCACGGCCCGTTTTACAAGGCTTTCGGCTCCGACATTTCCGCGTGGAAAAAATCCATGCAGACGCTTCTCGCCCTGGAGGCCGATATTCTCTGTGAAGGCCACTTCGGCATTTACCAGCCAAAAAACAAGGTACGGGATTATATCGAGCGGTATCTCGATGAGTATGAGTGAATCTTCTGCTCCGCTAAAGAATGAACCCAAGAATATTTTTAAGCTACCATCCGGGCATGGACTTCGCTGTTGATTTTGGCGCCTGTGGTTTCTTCCGTGATTTTTAAGTCATAACTGGTTTGCAGGTTGAGCCAGAACTGAGCGGTCGTTCCGAAATACCGGGCCAGTCTCAGGGCCGTGTCGGGTGAAACCGCGCGGCGTTCGCGGACGATGTCGTTCATGCGCGGCGCCGGAACCTTAAGTTCCATGGCCAGCGCGTTGACGCTCATCCCCAATGGCGCAAGAAATTCTTCTCTTAATACTTCGCCGGGATGAACCGGGCGCATTTTGTTTTTAGGGGTCATGATCAATCCTCCTTAATGATAATCAACAATTTCCAAATCCAAGGCATCTCCGTTTTCAAAACGGAAACATAAGCGCCGCTGATCGTTTATGCGGATGCTGAAAAAACCTTTGCGGTCTCCCCGAAGCGCTTCAAAGCGATTGCCCGACGGGCTGCGTAAATCCTCCTGTGCGCAGGCGTCATCGAGCATCTGTAATTTCCGCTGGGCAACAGTGGCAAAGGCTTTAAATCTTTTGGGGCCTTTCCCTTCGAATAAAGCCTGCGTATCTTTACACCGGAAAGATTTAATCTCTACGGGTCAATTCCCCGAAGCTTGCTTCGTTCCCTGGGGAGAACTTTGCATAATTACCATTTTGTCATCGCGAGGAGCGAAGCGACGTGGCGATCTCTTCAAATTATCAAATACTTATGAGATTGCTTCCCTTCGTTCGCAATGACGAAGAGACATTACGCAAAGGTCTCCTGGGGTTTTGATACCCCGTAGCTTGCTGCGGGGTAGTTCATTCATGATGGACTGATATAATGCCACGCGTTAAACGTCAGACGGAAAAATTGCCGGGTCAAAAGGGGGCTGTTTTAAATGAGCGCCAGGCTGTCCGCGACGGCCATGCCCGAAAGCGTCGGACGCAGGCAGCCGTCCTTGATTTCCACAAGGCCCTCCTCCGCCAGTTGATGGAGGGTTTGTGTTTTCTGTTCGAGCAGATCCACGCCATATCGGGCTTGATATTGGCCGAGGTCAATGCCGTCTTTCGTGCGCAGGCCGAGAAAAAGCGCTTCCATGGCCAATTGCTCCGTTGAAAGCTCTTCGGATGACCCAACCGGCGTTTTGCCTTCGGAGAGGCCCCGGATATAGGCATCGACGTCCGCCGTATTCCACCAGCGCCTGCGGTCGCAAAACGAATGGGCGGCGGGTCCCAACCCCAGATAGGGGACATGCCGCCAGTATTTCATGTTGTGTCTGGACCGGAGGTTTTCCGCGCGCGCGAAGTTGGACACTTCGTAATGAATATAACCCGCATCCGTCAGAATCCGCGATGTTGTCATAAAGAAATCCAGCGCCTCGTTTTCAGATGGCGGTTGCGCGCCTTTCTCCCGGTATTGCCGGTAGAGAGATGTTTTCTCGTCGAGCGAGAGTTGGTAGCAGGACAGATGTTCCGGGGCAAAGGACAGGGCTTTCTCCAGGGTTTTGATCCAGAGGCGGGTATCCTGGCCTGCAACGCCGTAGATCAAATCGAGGCCGATGTTTTGGAATCCGGCTTTTCGGGCGTCATCAATTGCGGCCGGGGCTTCTTTTGCGGAATGTCTGCGTCCGAGAAAATACAAAAGGCGGTCGTCAAAGGATTGCACGCCGATGTTCAGGCGGTTGACGCCCAGAACTTTCAAACCCTGGAAGTAAGCCGGAGACACATCGCCCGGATTGACTTCCATGGTGATTTCAACGTCTTCCGGATACCGGCGCTTGCGCCCTCGCGCCACCTTTAGGTGGTCAGGGTATTCGCCGGTATGACAGGGGATGTGATTGGTTGCCGGTTTATCAACGTTCAAAGAATGATGTTCAACATTGGCATGGGCAGGGCTGATTTGAAAATGGCGATGGACGGCGGCAAGTAGATTTTCGATTTGTTCAATGGAAAGAAGGGAAGGCGTCCCGCCGCCGATATAAATCGTGTCAAAGCCTTTGAAA
>JAAZOZ010000307.1 GCA_012797505.1 Smithella sp.
CCGGGTGATGTACAACCAGCGCCCCAGAAATTTATTCACGGCCCGGTCGGTCGCCTTTTCGGCGTCCACGTTCAGAAAACGGCTGAGGTTCACCAGCGTAAAAAAGAGGTCGCCCATCTCTTCTTCAATCTTCGCGGCATCGCCCTCTGTTCGCGCTTCTTCCAGCTCATCCAGCTCCTCTTTCAATTTATCCAGCACCCCGTTCGCGTCCGGCCAGTCGAAACCGCAGCGGGAGGCCGCCGCCGTAATTTTTTGCGCCCTTTGCAAAGCCGGGAGAGAACGGGGAATGTTGCCGAAGGGATCTTGAGTTTGCTGTGAGCCTTCCCTTTCCCGCTTTTTGATTTTCTGCCAGTTGTCCCTGACATCCTGGACGGATTCAACCTTGACGTCGCCGAAAACATGCGGGTGCCGCCGGATCATCTTTTCCCGGATGCCTTTCATGACGTCCGACAGGGAAAACTCACCCGCTTCGGCCGAAATCTCGGCGATAAACAAAATCTGGAACAGCAGGTCTCCCAGCTCTTCCTGAATATGCCCCGGATCGTTTTCGGTGAGCGCGTCCAGCGTCTCATAGGATTCGTCCAGCAGATATTTTCCGATATCCTGCCGGGTCTGTTTCCGGTCCCAGGGGCAGCCGTCCGGCGCGCGCAGCCTTTGAATCAGCGCCATCAGCTCCTGAAGTTGGGTTTGGGTCTGGTTCATGATGCCTTAAGGAAGGGGCCACTCGCCGCGCGCCTGAAGGACTTCCCTGAAGGCGGCCAGCGCTTCATTGACGGCCGGCATCCCGGCGTAGGTTGCCGTCTGGAAAAATATTTCAACCAGTTTTTTCGGGTCACAGCCCACGTTCAGAGCGGCGTTGGCGTGCACCTTCAGCTCCTCCCGGGCCTTGAGGGCCGCCAGCATCGCGCAGGCCGCCATCTGGCGCTCCTGAAGCGACAGGACCTCGCGCGAATAAAGGTTGCCGGTGATGAAGCGCGAAAAATCATTGGCCAGCCCGCGGTCAAAGGCGCGCCACAGCGAGTAAGGGCGGTCCAGTTTTGCGCCGCCGGAAAAAAGTTTTTCGGCCGTTTCCTGTGTTTTATCCTTTGTTTTCTGATCTTCCATGGCGGCTCCCGGGGGTTACTTTACAATAAAGACATCTTTCTGCCGGTCCTGAAAATAAACATGGTTGTATTGCGAACTGTTCATGCGACTGAAAAAATTCTCTCCGCTTTCGCGGCATTCGGCACAGCAGCTGTTGGGCAGAATGATCGCGTAGATTCTCTTGCCCGTGTCGGCGGCCGAGTCAATCATGACCACCCCTCCGCATTTGTCGCATACCCGGACGGTTTCGGTTTGCTTCTCCATGATATTGTCCGTGTCGTAATAGATGTTCTTTTCGCGGCGAATGTAGGCGGCGGACCCGGTGATCTGCTTCTTCAGGTTTTTCTTTTTCTTCCACAGCGTCATCACATTCCTGGCTTCGTCTTCGATCAGCCGGGTAATTTCCGGCGACTGGCGGATGCGCAA
>JAAZOZ010000308.1 GCA_012797505.1 Smithella sp.
AGCCGTTGAGCCAGGCATGAGAAAGATTCAGGAAAAACGAAGCCAGCCAGACGGCCGGCAGCACGCGAAAACCGAACAGAAGTGTGCAGGCCAGCGCCAGTCCCGCGGCGGGAAACACGGGGCTTGCATAGCCCGGCGGAATGGCCAGCGTGAGGCCGGCGGCCCCCAGCGCGACATAGGCCAGACCGACAAAAAACACGCCCGTTGCGGAAATGGGGACCCTGGTTGCAGGTGTTACATTGCTGCCGGCTGCCTGATTCACAAAAGGTTGTTCCTCTGCAAGGATGATTGGACGGCTTTTTTGAAAAAAATCATATGGAAAATGGCTTCGCCTGTCAATCGAATATTCTCAACCGCCTTTAAGTTTCTCTTGATATTTAAGAAACTTAATTTATAATCAACGCAAACTGCTGAAAGGAATCTGTCCATGCCGGATTATTTTTACAAGGTCGTCGTTGAACCACAGCCGGAAGGAGGGTTTACCGCCTATGTTCCCGGTCTTCCGGGATGTGTTTCAGAGGGTGAAACATATCATGAAGCGACGAATAATATCCGTGAAGCGATGGAGCTTTATCTGGAGGTCGCCAAAGAGAGAAACGGAAAAATCACTCCCGATAACGTCCATGTCACTGAGATGTGCGTCAGCTTATGAGCGGCGTTATTCCTTCGTTGTCCCCCAAAGAGGTGGCGGCGGCCCTTGAACGCCTTGGATTCACTTGTTAACGGCAGAGTTGATTCGAATTTTATAGGCAGGGTTTTGTGAAATCCACCGCCGGCCGGAAGTTTTCACATGACGTCTTTCCAGGAAGCGACCGTCACCTTTTTGGAAAGAAATTTATCGTTCAGGGCCTCATCAAAATAAAATTGACCCGAATTCTTAATGTCGATGGATCCCCCCCATATCAGGCCGTACGTGTCAGCGCTGTTTTTCATCTCGATAGGCGCGTAGGGCGCATAAACAACTCCTTTGAAAGCGCTGCCGTGCTTAAAAACGATTTTGTCGGTGGAATTGGAAAAAATGGAAAAATCCAATGTGGACCCTGTAACATTGATTAAAGATCCATTTTTCGCCTCCAGTTCGCCTGTCATGTAAATATTGACCGGGCCGTTGGTCGTGTCAACAGTCAGAGTATCACGGTTACCCAGGGTAAGGCTACTAATGTAATAGTTGGCCCCTCCCGGTTTGCCGACCAGCGTCGCGCCCCCATTTATGACAGTGCCGGACACGCCTGTAGTACCGGTCAGCGTATTATCGTTGGTTGCGCTGTATGTGGTGAACTTGGCGGACAGTTCCCCTCCCACAGCCCCCAGCGGATCCGGATCCACACGCCCCACCTCCGTACCACTCGTTCCCGTAATGACCGTTCCCGATTTGATATTTAATGTCGCGGTCGTCCCACCGGCAGATGCACCCAAACCCGCGTCTCCGTCAACGAGCGTGCCATTGTAACCTACGATTTCAGTATTGGATCCGACGTCCCCGTTGTGCAAAGAATCCGTCGTGGTCGGATTCGGCGTCACGTTGGAATTGTAGCTGTAAACCTGTACGCTGGCCTTCAAATCCACAACGCCGTCGGCAAAAAGACCGAAATCGAACGCCGGTTTTCTCTTAAAACGAACCTCGATGGTTTTGGCCGCATTGTTGTAGCCGTATCCCGTCACCTGAAACTGGTAATACGTTCCGTCCACATTCGTGACGGTTACGCTCGTGGTGCCGGCGCCGGCGCAGCCATTGAATTTAAAATCCGACGGACACGCCACGGTAACGACCTGCGAATTGCCGGTGGCGGGCCAGGTAAATGTTCCATCATTAACCTTCGCAATCACTGCATTGACTCCGGCCTCAGCGTCGTAAAGAGCCCTGGCGTTTTCCCGGAAGTTGCTGGAAATCTTCATATCCGTTGTCACGGTCAATACGCCGGTTGTCCCCAGAATCACCAGAACGGCTACCAGCATGAGGATGATCGCCATGACCATGCCCTTATTGTTGCCTATCGGCAACCGGCGGCTGCTTTTCTGGAAAAAACTAATGATGACTCTCATAATTCCTCTCAATAAGCAAGGTTCCTAGGGGTTGCGTAACCAGTGAGGGTATAGCGTCGGTAGTGGTCCCCATGTGTGGGATCAGTATAACTCGGGTCTTCCGTCGGGGCAATGGTTGTAATGGTAATTTTAACTCTTCGGAT
>JAAZOZ010000309.1 GCA_012797505.1 Smithella sp.
CTCGTCGGACCTGCCGCCCGCCCGGCGGGTGAAAATCCTTCATGAACTTTACGGCACCTTGAAGTCGAACTTGTGGCACTGCGCGCAGTAGTTTTCCGATTTGGCATGCTGCTTGTGGCACAGGTTGCAGTCCAGCTCCGTTCCGTAATGCGGGGACGTGTGCGGATTGGTCGGCTTTAGATCTTTTGTTTTTTCCGCCAGCTTGGCCGTCGGCCCGTGGCAGGCGACGCATTTCTCCATCGGCGCTTCTTCCGGCTGCTTGGTCTTGCCGTGACAGGCTTCGCAGCTCACGCCGGAGAGCATATGCGTATGGCCGGCGGGGAATTTTCCGGTCAGGCGCATACTGTCCGCGGCATGGCAGGCCCGGCAGGCCTTCATGTCCATCGTCTTGGTGTCGGGATGCGTCTGGGGAAGCGCCTTTTTATCGGCATGACAGGCTGGGCAGTCGCCCCGCTTGGCCTTTGATTGGGCAAGCTTGGGCGCCGCCCAGAGTCCCGAACTGACAGCCACCAGCAAAACCGCGCCGAACAGAACCGCCGCGATTTTCAGAATTTTCTTTCTTCTTTCCATGCGATTTTTCTCCTTGCTTCACCTTCATCCGCGCGGACATCCGGAAAACGTCCGCGCGGAAGGGCAATCTCAACTCCAGGCTTTTTCCCTGGCTGCGTTCTTGCCGGCGATGCGGCCGAAGACAATACAATCCGCCATGGCGACGCTTCCCAGTCGCACGGCGCCATGAACGCCTCCCGTCACTTCTCCGGCGGCATAAAGACCTTTTACCGGTTTGAAGTCGAATCCCATCACCTGGGCGTCTTTATTGATCACCAGTCCACCCATCGTGTGATGAACCTTCGGCCACAGCCGCGCGGCATAGAAAGGCGCCTCGACGGTCGGTTTGGCGTCTTTGAAGATCATGCATCCCAAATCGTCATCCTTTCTTTTTTCCGCAAAGGAATTCCAGCGGGCAACCTGTTCCTTGAATGCGTCCACCGGCATGCCATAAGCCCTGGCGAGATCGTCCAGGGAGTCAAATTTCTTGATCGCTCCGTTTTCCAGGCCCCCCTTGAGCGCATGAGGAACGACCTGCTTCTTGACCGCGTAAGAATCGCCCATGATAACGGCGGGATTTCCCAGGAGAAGAATGGCATCCGCGCGTTCCTTGCGGTTTCCGGTTTCCTTGAAAAAACGCTTGCCGGTTTTGGGATTCACCATCAGACCGTAACCGACCAGCGGTTCACAGAACAGCGGAACATAGCCGAAACCCTTTTCTTCCGGACTGGTCCAGGGCCCGAGCTGAATCCAATCCATCTGAACATCCGCCGCGCCGCTTGCGCAGGCGGCCAGCAGCGCTTCGCCGGTGGCCCCGGGATGGTTGGTTGATCCCAACTTATCGGTGAGCCGTGGATCATGGACCTGACGGAGCGCGATATCCTGGGAGAATCCGCCGGAGGTCAAAACAACGGCCTTCTTTGCTTTAAGGAAGGCGGTCTTGCCGGACTTGTCATCCGGAAACCGGTAGCCTTTGAGCACTTCCACGCCGACAATTCGCCCATCCTTATCCGACAGGAATTTCACCAGCTTGGTGCGCAGCATAATTTTTACACCAATCTCTTTGGCTTTCGCGAGCTCCTTATTGACCACTTCCGAACCGGATTGATTGATCGTTCCATGCGCTCTTTTGACCGAATGGCCGCCATGAAAATTCAGTTTCGTGTATCTGCAGCCCAGATAGGACTCGGTCCACTCCAGAGCGTCTTTCGCGTTATCGGCAACGGTCCTGGCGAGCTCCGGATGATTCAGGTACATTCCGGCTCTCATCATATCTTTATACAGGAGATCCGCCGAATCCTCTACGCCGTTTTCCTTTTGCAGCTTCGTTCCCGGAGCGCAGAAGTCGCCGCCGTTGATGACGGAATTGCCGCCGTGCACCGGCATTTTTTCA
>JAAZOZ010000310.1 GCA_012797505.1 Smithella sp.
ACTTCCGAGGTAATGCCGTCGTTACGGAACTCCGGTTTCAACACAACAAGCAGCATGGGTCTCTCACCCCACTTGGAATCGGGAACGCCAATGGCCGCCGCTTCCTGTATGGCATTGTGCGTGCTGACGGCGTTTTCCAAATCAAGCGAAGATACCCATTCGCCGCCGGTTTTAATGACATCCTTGAGCCGGTCCGTAATCTGGATGTATCCGTCCTCATCCATGTAACCGACATCTCCCGTATGCAGCCACCCGCCGCGCCAGAGGTCTTCCGTCTTCTCCGGATCCTTGTGGTACCCTTTGGTAAACCAAGGCGCGCGGACAACGATTTCGCCGGTGGTTTTGCCGTCATTCGGCTGAAAATTTCCGTCCCCGTCGGCAATCCGGACATCGACAAGCGCGATGGGCATTCCCGTCTTGATGGCGATGTCGCTTTTCTGTTCGTTGTCGAAATTTTTCATGTACGGCTTCAGATTGGACACGCTGATGACCGGGCAGGTTTCGGACATTCCATAGCCGGTCATGACGGAAATCCCCAGATTGATGGCCGCGACGGCAATTCCCTTGGCCAGACGGGCGCCGCCGATGATCACCTTCCAGGCGGAAAGATCAAGCTGTTTCGCGATGGGGCTGACGACGATCATTTGAAGGATTGTGGGCACGCAATGGGAAAAAGTGACCTTTTCCCGAGCGATCAGTTTCACCAGCATTTCCGGCTCGTATTTGCCTGGATAAACTTGCTTGACGCCCATCATCGTCGCGATAAAGGGGAAGCCCCAGGCATGAACATGGAACATGGGCGTGATCGGCATGTAGACATCCGACGTGGAGAAACGCAGCGGAGTGTCGTGGCCGCTCACGCCGATGCAGACACTCATGGTGTGAAGAACGATCTGGCGATGGGAGAAATAAACCCCTTTGGGAAGGCCGGTTGTCCCCGTTGTGTAGAACGTGGTGGCCTTTGTGTTTTCGTCAAGATCGGGAAATTCGAAATCAGGAGAAGCAGCGGCCAAAAGCTCCTCGTATTCCGCGTCATACGCGGCATCGGTTTTCGGCGCCTGATCGCTGTCTGAAAAAATAACGACTTTTTTGACGAATTTCAGCTTGCCTCTGATAGACGAAAGAAGGGGAAGGAAATCGGTGTTGATGAGAATCACGTCGGCTTCGGCATGGTTCATGGTGTATTCGATCTGATCGGGAGACAGCCGCCAGTTCACGGTGAAAAGCACCGCCCCCATCATGGGAATGGCAAAAAAGCTCTCCAGGTATCGGTTGGAGTCGTAATCGAATACGGCCACCGTATCTCCCCTTTTGACGCCGAGTCCGGCAAGCGCGCTTCCCAGTCTGTTGATCCTTTCAAACAGATCGCTGTAGGTATAGCGCATCTTGTCCCGGTAAACGATTTCCTGATTGCCCGCGGTGAGTTTTGAATTGGCGAGCAATTCCTTAATGGTCAGCTGAAATCCATAACGGTTTCCGTTTAACGAATCTTTCTTCATCACAGGCCTCCTGAAATGTTTAGTTTTCTCTTGCCTGTATAATGAAGCCGGGCATGAGAAAAAACCATCAGCCGGAGGCTGTTTTGCGCGTACGGTGAGAGATTAAAAAACGGTGCGTTGATGACCTACAAAAAGATCTCCGGAGACCGCAGACGATTATTGCTTTGCCTCACGCTCATTCTCCACCCAGTTGAAGGCGTGGCGCAGGAGTTCGGTGCTGTTCCTGAGATTCAGTTTTTCCTTGATGCGTTCGCGGTAAGTGCCGATGGTTTTGACGCTGAGGTGCAGCCGCAAACCGATTTCACTGATGCCGAGTCCTTCGCCGATCAGATGGAACACCTCCATCTCCCGATCGGTCAACGCCTTGAGCGGCGATTCCACGGCATCCAAAGGACCTTCAACAAAACGCGACAGCATTTGTTCGGTCATCCTGGGGCTGACATAAATGCCGCCGATGCGCACTTGTCGGATGGCCTGAACGATGGATTCGGAAGCTTCCTGCTTCATGACATACCCCCTGGCGCCGGCGCGCAGGGCCCGCTCGGCATAGAGCGACTCGTCGTGCATGGAAATGACCAGCATGATGATTCCCCTGTTCAATTTCCGGACCTCTTTGATGAGGTCGATGCCGCTCATATCCTTGAGCGTGATATCCACGATGACCATGTCCGGATTCAATTCGGCGACGGCCCTCAAAGCGCCTTGGTAATCATCGGCCTCTCCGCAGACGCAAAGGTCGCTTTCCTGGTTGATGAGCTGAGCAAGCCCCTGCCGGAAGATGGGGTGGTCGTCGACGATGAAAATTCTGTGTTTGCCCTTTGGGGGTGTTTTTGCAGTCGCCATCAAGTCATCCCTTGTTTAAATTGAATGTGCAGGTTACCAGTGTGCCGCCGTTCGGTTCCGATTCGATTCGCAGGGAAGCTCCGATCATTCGGGCGCGGTATTGCATAATTTTCAGACCGATGCCGCCGACCTTCGTCGTATCCTTGATCCCGACGCCATCGTCAAGAATCGACAATGAAACGATGCCCTTGTTGTTCAGAAGCTCCAAAACGATCTTTGAAGATTTACCGTGTTCAATGGAATTGTGAATGGATTCCTTGGCAATATAATAAAGATGCGTGGACAACGCAATATCGTCGATGGGAATATGCCGCGGACAGCGAAAATTGCAAATCATGTTGAAGATGCTCGCCGTGGAATCGGCAAGCTCTTCCAGGGATGCTTCGAGGCCGAGCGATATCAGATGGACGGGACAAAGTCCGCGGGCGAGGCGCCGGGTTTTCTCGATGGCGTTTTTGACCAGCCTGTTGATTTCTCCGGCATAGCGCGCATTTTCCTTGGAAACGACGAGCAGTTTATCATGCAAGACTTTGGTCATGACGTCGATGCCGATCAGATGCTGGCCGAGATCGTCATGAAGCTCATAGCCGATTTTCTGGCGTTCACGTTCCGATGTCTCGAGAACCTGTTTTTCCAGTTTCTTAATGGCCGTAATATCCGTGATCACGCCGAACCCCCCCATGAAATGCCCCTGGGAATCATAAACGGCGCGAGGGGAAACAAGCGTATAAATGGGATTGCCTTCTCCATCCATCCACGTCACTTCATAGGATTCCGGCGCGTCCTTGGCGCCGATATTGCCGGTCCACGTTTCCAGGTCGCGTTTGCTGATGAAATCACGGCTGAGCCGGCCGACAATCTGATCGCGGGGAAGATGGAGAATCTTGCATATTTTATCATTGACGTAAGTGATGACGCCGCTCCGGTCCTGAATACCCAGCCCCTCGTTCATGGTTTCCACAAGCTGGCGGAACTTTTCCTCGCTGTCGCGCAAATCCTTTTCCATGCCGACCCTTTCCGATATATCCATCATGGACGCGATGCTTTGCGCGGTTCCCGGAATCATGGCGATGGTCATAAAAACATGAAGGACATTGCCGTTCTTGCTGACGATTTTGAATTCGTAGTTTCTCGGCGCGGATAAAGGATCTTTGCGCCTTTCCTGATGATAGCAAAGAAGACGGTCGACATCGTCTTTGGCCACATATCTTGTCCAGGTATAGCCGATGATTTCCTCGCGGGGATAGCCGGTGAAATTCGCGAAATCGTTGTTCATCATGGAAATGGTTGTGTCTTCCTCGATGACAATGGTCGCCGTGCCGGAATTCTCAAAAAGCGTCCGGTAAAAATGCTCCGACGTGGTCAGCGCCTCTTCGATTCTTTCGTATTTACGGGCCCGCGACCGAAGCTGTCTGATTTCCTTGCGGGCAATCTCCAGTTCTTCGATAAGCTGAAGCCTGGTTTTGTGTCCTTCCTCCACTGGCGGATCTCCGGCGTTGTCGTTCGTTCAATTGAATTGTACATGAGAAAAGAGCGGTTGTCCAGAGCGCGCCTTTTACACGATTTCGCCCCTGACTCCGAAGAAAACCGCCATGCGATTTCGCCGGATGCCGCCATTCCGCTCCGTATCCTGCCGCCGCTTCCATAGTCGGAACGAAGCGACGCGATTTGGAATTGTTTGTCATAACTTGTTCCGGTGTGTCAAGTCGGCATATCTCTTTGATCCTGAAATTTATTTTGACATCCACGCCTGCTTCCCTTATGATTCGCCGCGCAAAGAAACAAAAATTGAAAACCCGACGCCGGAGGAAACGTTTATGTTCAAAACAAGAATGACGGAGATGTTCGGCATTGACCATCCCATCATGCTGGCCGGGATGAACTGGATTACGGAACCCAAACTGGTTTCGGCCGTCTGCAATGCCGGAGGGCTGGGGATTCTGGCCGTCGCGCGCTGCAACCCGAAAGAGACGCGTGAAAACATCAAACAGATCCGGGATCTTACGGACAAGCCCTTCGGCATCAACCAGATTCTCGTGGGGCCGGGGGCAAAGGAAAATATCGCCGTCGCCATTGAAGAAAAAGTTCCCGTGATCAACTATTCGCTGGGCAAACCCTGGTTTGTGAACGACGTGCACGCCTACGGCGGCAAGGTGGTGGGGACGATCGCCATCGCCAAACACGCGGCCAAGGCCGTACAGCTCGGCTGCGACGCGCTGGTGATCACCGGCCACGAAGCGGCGGCGCACGGCGCGGCGGCCACGTCGATGGTGCTGATCCCCATCGTCGCTTCGATGGTGAAGGTGCCCTTGATTGCCGCAGGCGGATTTTACGACGGACGGGGCCTCGCGGCGGCGCTGGCGCTGGGCGCGGACGGCATTTCCATGGGCAGCCGGTTCATGGTCGTCAGGGAAAGCCTGGTGCATGACAATTTCAAAAAATTGTGCATGGAAGCGACCGAACAGGACACGCTCTATGACAACGTGTTTGACGGCATGGACGGCCGCGTGCTGAAAACCAAAGAAGCCCAAGCGATGATGAAGCGCGGCTTCCCGGTCGTTGAAGCCTTTAAAGGCGCGTTGCTGATCAAGAAGCTCATGAATCTTTCCTTTGCCAAATTCGCGGCGGTGAGCATCGAGATGCTGCGCGCCGAGGAAGGCCACCCCCTGATGGTGCTGGCGCGGCAGGCGGTGGGCAACATGAAGCATCTCAAAGCCCTCAACGACGGCGACGTGGAAGGCGGCATTCTGTTTGCGGGCCAGTGCTGCGGCGGCATCACAGACAACCCGACCACCAAAGAACTGATCGACCGCGTCATCCGGGAAGCCGAAGAGGCGCTGGCAAAACTGAACGCTTGCCGGAAGTAAAGGTTAAGGAGCGTCAACCCGGCCGCGACAACGACATTCACGAACATTTTGGCTACGAGGGATATGCAACTGACACTGATTCGCCACGGCGAAACCTTCTGGAACAAAGAGAAGCGCGTTCAGGGCATCACGGATATCGAACTGAGCGAAACCGGCATCGACCAGGCCCGGAAACTGGCCTTGTCGCTCAAAGACTGCCCGCTGGACAGCATCCATTCCAGCCCGCTGAAAAGGGCTTTGCAGACCGCCGAAATCATCAACCGCTTTCACGGAAAAAAGATCGAGATTCATCCCGGCCTGATGGAAATGGATCAGGGGGATTTTGAAGGCCTGACGTTTAAAGAGCTGCTGGCCTGTGAAAAAGAATTCCTCGGGCGGTGGATCGCCGATCCGGAATCGGTGCGCATGCCCCGGGGAGAATCACTGGCCGAACTGCAGAAGCGCGCCTGGCCGCCCATCGAAAAGCTTATGGCCGCCGGGCAAAACGCGCTGGTCGTCTCGCACAACTTCACGATTGCAACCATCCTGTGCCGTCTGAGAAACATCCGCCTGTCCGAATTTCGCAGCACCTGCGTGGACAACGCCTCCCGGACGCA
>JAAZOZ010000311.1 GCA_012797505.1 Smithella sp.
CTGATCGAATCCGCCGGGGGCGGCACCATATTCCTCGATGAGATCACGGAAATGTCCACGGCGCTGCAAAGCAAGCTCCTCCGGTTCATGCAGGACGGCGAGGTCCGGAGGATCGGCGGCCACGACGTTCGCCACGTCGCGGTGCGCGTCGTGGCGGCCGCCAATAAAAATATTGACGAAGAGGTCGCCGCAGGCCGGTTCCGTCTGGACCTTTTGTATCGCTTCATCGTGCGTCTGCTCATTCCGCCTCTGCGGGAGCGCCGGTCGGACATCCCCTTGCTGATCGAGACGATGCTGAAGAAACTGGGCTACCCCGATGTGCGGGTTTCCCCGGAGGCTATGGAAACCCTCATGGGCTATGACTGGCCCGGCAATGTTCGGGAGCTGGAAAATGTTTTGCGGCAGACACTGCTGCTCTCGCCGTTCGTGGTCATTTTGCCGGAAAATCTGCCGGACCGGTTCCGAACCCGGGCGGTCGTGAGTGCGCAGGCGGGGCCGCCGGAATGGACGCCTCTGGAAGAAGCCGAGCGCGAACAGATTGTTCAGACCCTGAAAAAGACGGAGTGGAATCAGTCCAGAGCCGCCGAGATTCTGGGGATTGACCGCAAAACCCTGCGGACAAAAATCCGCCGCTACAGCCTGCAGGAAGAAAAGTAAAAATCACTCCGTTGCGTCGTCGGCCATCCGCAGGTAAAGGATGACGGACGTGCCGCTTCCCGGCACGCTCTGAATATCCATGCGGCCGTTGTGGGCCTTGATGATGTCGCGGACAATGGCCAATCCCAGGCCGCGCATGCCTTCACCCGAATGCGAGCTCACGAAGGGATCGCAGACTCTTTGCAGGAGATCCGTCTCAATGCCCGGTCCGTTGTCGGAAATGGCGATGACGACCGTTCGGGCCGCCCGATCGTCCTGGGCCGAGATGCGGATGACCCCGCCGCCCGGCATGGCTTCGATGGAATTTTGCAGAATATTCAGAAGCGCGGTTTGAATCCGGTAGCGGTCCGCGTACAAAGACGCAACGGACCGTTCCAGCCGAACCTCGATGGTGATCCGGTTTTTTTGGATCAGAGGCTCAACCAGCGGCAGCGTTTCACTCAGAATTTTATGGACGGTCATCAATTCCAGATGAGGTTCGGGAAGACGCGTGGCCTTGCGGACATTCTGAATGACATGGTCCAGCCGCTGCGTCTGTTCGACGATCACGTTCAATTTATGCGCCACATCCGGCGGCCAGCCTTCGCGCTCGAGCATCAGCCGGGCCAGTCCGGCGATGGAATGAAGCGGGGTTCCCAGATCATGGGCCAGATTGGCGGTCAAATGCCCCAGGGCCGTCAATTGCTTTAAATCATCCACCTGCTTTTGCAGGTGGATGACGTTGAGCGTTTCTTCCCGGACGCGGTCCGCCAGGTGGCGGGTGAGATTTTCATTTCGTTCCATGACATTTTGAATTTCATCGGCCATTTGATTGAAATGATCGGCCAGATGTCCCCATTCGTCCCGGCGGACAATGGGAATGCGTTCGACGTAGCGCCCTTTCTGAAATTCATCGATGGTTTCGATGATCATTTCCAGCGGCCGGCCGATCAGCCAGCCGTAGCTTACGCCGAGCAGCAAAAGAATGGCCAGCAGAAGTCCCGCGCTGCTGACCAGCAGGAGCTGCCGGGCGCGGCTCATAATTTCCGCGTTGGCCCGCGAAAAAGCAATGATGCCCACCACAATGCGGGAGTCCCTCGTGTCTCCGGAAACAGGATAAAGCAGGCCCAGCGACGGTCCTCCTTCCGTTTCTAGTTTCATGGAAAGGGGTTTGCCTTTTGCGCCGGTTTCAGCCACGAGATGATCCGGCCACTCATAGGGCACGCGGCTGGCGCCAGCAACGTAGTTGACGGCGTTGCGCCGGATTTCCATAATGTCGATGCGGGCCAGCCGCACATCGGTCTGGATATGATCTTTCAATGTGGAATCAAGCGTGGCGATGCCCTGCCGGGTCGGGAAGTGCTGATAAAAGGTGCTGACGGTTTCGGCGACGCCTTCCAGGCGCTTTCCCTGTTGGTCAACCAGAATCCGGTCCAGGGCGGTCAGGTGAATCAGCCCCCAGACGGCCATGGTCAGCGCCAGGCCGGCCACGGTCAGCGCAACCAGCCTCACCCGGAGCGTCAGATTGTTGTTGTAATCGATGATTTTTGACAGCAGTTTTTTCAGCATGGGATACGTTTATAACAGATTGTTTGAAAATTAACCACTGGGGGGGGTAATGCACCCGCTTGGATCCGGAACCCAAAACGGCATAAAAAAAGGACGGTCATTCCCCCGTCCTTTTTTTTTGCCAACATTGCAGCGCATCTGCCGCCGTGGCTTATTTGGCTTCTTTACTTAGCGGCTTTTTTCGCAGCTTTTGCCTCTTTCGCGGCCTTCTGCGCATCTTTCACGGCGGCTTTATCCGCGTCGGAAATCTTGGTTCCACCGGACTGAACTTCTTCAACCGTGGAAACGCCTTTTTTGGCTTCCGGCGCCTTCACTTTTTCTTTTTTGACCAAGCCCGCTTTTTTCGCGGCTCTTTTCTCTTTCGCGGCCTTCTGCGCGTCTTTCACGGCGGCTTTATCCGCGTCGGAAATCTTGGTTCCTCCGGACTGAACCTCATCCTTTGTGGAAACCTGCGCCATGGCCACGGTGCAAAGGGCGAAAACGGCTACGATCACAAACAATACTAAACGCTTCATTTTGACATCCTCCTTGTTTTAATAGTTTTTAAATAAACCCATCGACATTCAGGGACTCCATACCATATATAGACAGGCATCTACATTACTTTGTAACGGGTGCCGATTTTTCCTTTACCTGTTTTGATCCATTTTTTCTATAATTTTTTTCCGCCTTTGGTTTGGCCACCCTGGAGGCGGTCAATTTGCCGTCTTTGATCGTGTAATCGATTTTGACAAAATCGTTCACGGCAATATCGGCGGCCGGGTTTTCCAGGGCAAACTCCATGACTTCCGCGTTGCCTTTGATGCTTCGTTCAATCCGGACGGCCTTTTCGGAAATTTCCACCACTTTGCCCCGGGCGTTCATGGTGGCTGTTTTGGGAAGAACGCTTTGCGTCGAGCGGGCGCTGGGCTTTTCGGCGGCGAAAGCGAACACCGCCAGAAGGCAGACAATCCCGGTTGCGCAAACCAAAGCTTTTTTCATAGAATGCCGGTACCCTGATTATTTTTGCAATTGTTTTTGAGCAATGACCATGCCAGTTTTTGTGCCGATCTGTCAACCTCTATTCATTTGTAATGACGGTTAAATTTTTAAAATTGGGACTGCTCCTTCCGTATTGGACTGCCCAAGGGGGAATAACGCCCCAATGGATGGGGTAAAATACCCCCGGAAATCAGGACAGCCTGCGATAAACCCAGCAGTGCAGGTAAAAGAAAAAGGTTTCAGCTCCTCCCAGAGCGAGCAGTTTCCTGGCAATGGCCCGCACGTCTTTTTGTCGGGAAACCTTCCGATCGGACAGATAGATGCTCAAAAGCCCGCTGATCATCAGGTGATGAAATTTTGCGTCGGGCAGGTCCGCCACGCTCGCGTGCGCCATGCTGTAAAAATGGGCGAGCCTGAACGTCAGCCGTTCATGATTTTCATAATAAGAGCAAAAATTCAGATCTCCGCCGCGCCGGTCCTCCTCCTGGTCGATCAGATAATCCAGAAGAATGTGGAGGCCCTGGATCCAGGGGAAATACGCCTTGTGAATCTGTTCGACGACCGGTAATGGATCCTGCTTACGGATCAGATGCGAGACCATGCAGAAAATTCCCAGCGTCGAGCCGGCGCTGGCGGCAAATTCATGCCAGGCCATTTCCGGAAGTCCGGCCCTGTGGTTTTCGAACCACTTTTTCAGGCGCGCTTCCCGCTCATCGGGGCGAACATGCTTGTGCACCTGCAGATCCGCGTAAAGGCGGGCCAGCGCCCGGATGGACGGCGCAACCCGGTGGTATTCCGGCTGGCCGCCCAGAATCGTTTGGCAGGTCCGCGCCAGTTCGGCCAGATAGCCGCCGTCATCGTGCTCCCGCCGGGACCGGTAATAGTCGGCAGTCGGAGCTTCCGGTGTCAGGGCATGCAGCATGGCTTCATGCAGCGCGCGAAAATCTTCCGGATCCTGCGATGTGCTGCGGTCGCACAGATTGTCCAGATAATCGCTGATCGTTTGATAGGCGACGATAAATTGAATGGCCTCCCGGAAGAAGCCTCCGGCCAGCAGGCCGCAGAGAGCGCCTCCTTCGCAGTGGAACGTTTTGGTTTCAATGCTCGCTAGAGCCTGACGGCGCAATTCGGGATCGGGAATCCGGCGTGCGCGCTCTTTCCACCGGTGTAAAAACCCATGCGCCGCCGGGCGGACCTGCAGGATCATTCTGGTGGTCAAAGATAGAATATGGGTTGGCGTTCGCAAATGATGCTCCTGAGACGCAAGTTGGACCGAAGATTCTTTAGCACAGGACGGTTTGGTTCTCAAGGCCGGGCAGATGGATTGAC
>JAAZOZ010000035.1 GCA_012797505.1 Smithella sp.
CGCTGCCTGAACCGGAGAGGCCCTGCCTGCATCGGTTCCGGGAATTGCCGCGACGGGCCGGTCAACCGGGATGGCCCTGCTTCCCCTGGCGCTCATCCGATCCTGTGAAAAAATATTCTGCGGCGCAAGGCCGGTGATCACTGCGATCAAAAGCAGACTGAAAATCATTTTCAGAAAAAGCTTCTTTGTCATATAGGTTTCTCAATCAACGGACTGCACCCCTGGGATGAAACCAATGGGGTTGGGGCGTCGGCTGGGTTTTTGGTTTATGCACCGTTCTTCAAATGCCACGGACGGTCTGCATCCAGGACAGTGAATGCAGACGTTCGTGGTTTTACACTTCCTGAATGAAAAAGAAAAGCCTAATCTGAACATCTTCCGGGGTGAGGCAGGCAGATGACCGAAAAACATACTTTTTTTGCAAGTTACCCATGTTTGCTTCATTATTGACAAGTCTTGCTTTGTGTTATTTAATGCAACCAGGCATGTGCAAAGCATACCCCTTCTTTTTTATAAAACTTTTTTAGAAACCCGGTAAAGATTTCATCCGGAAGAAAGGAAAATCACATGCGGCCGATTCGTGACATTCTGGAAGCGCAAAGCGTCGTCGTGATCGGTGCGTCGCGGGATCAGGAAAAACCCGGCGCACAGCTTTTAAAGGTGTTGAAGGACGTGGGCTTTGCGGGCCGTGTGGCCGGCGTCAATCCGCAGGGGGGAAATGTGTTCGGTGTCCCGCTGTATCCATGCGTGCGGGACGTGCCGTTTGAAATCGATCTGGCGGTTTTGCTCATTCCACCCCGTTTTGTCCCTGACGCCTTGCGCGATTGTGCCGTCAAGGGCGTCAAAGGGGCGGTGATCTCCGCCGAAGGTTTCGCGGAAACGGGAACGCAGGGGGCAACCTATCAGGAGGATGTCCGCGCCATTCTGAAGTCCTCCGGCATGAGAGGTTTCGGCCCCAACACCCTGGGTCTGGTCAATACCCAAACCAAACTGACCACGTCGTATTTCGCCAATTCCCAGATGCTTGCGTCGGGTCATATCGGTTTTGCCGCGCAGTCCGGTATTTTTGTGGGCGCGCTCCTGCGCTACCTGAGTTCGCTTACAGGCCTTCATCTGTCCAAAGGCATCGGCCTGGGAAACAAAGTGGATGTCAACGAATCGGACGCCCTCTCCTTTCTGGCTGACGATGAGCAGACGAAAATCATCGGGCTGTATCTGGAAGACGTAAAAGACGGGGGCCGGTTTGTGAAAAATCTGAAAAAGGCGACGGCCAGGAAGCCGGTGCTGATTATCAAAAGCGGCCGCACGCAGGCCGGCGCGAAAGCGTCCGCAACACACACCGCCAGCATGGCGGTGGAAGATTCCGTGTTTGATGGAATCGTTCGGCAGGCCGGCGCGATTCGCCTTCATGCCATTGACGAGTTTGTCCGGACGCTGAAAGGTTTTTTGAATATGCCGCTTCCCGCGGGCGACCGCCTGGCTTTTGTTTCTTACAGCGGCGCGCAGGCGATCATGAGCATTGACACGACGATTGAACAGGGATTGCAAGCCGCCAGACTGGCGGATGCCACACAAGCCCGGATCGGCCGGGTGATCGCAACGTCCTCCAAGACAAAAAATCCCATCGACATCTTTCCCGACTGGCTGACGCACGGCTACGAGAAAACCATCACGGAAGTGGTGAAAGCCCTCCTGGATGACCGGGGCGTTGACGGAATTGTGTTCATATCCTTTGCCGAAGCGAATCCCGAGGTTTATCAGTCCCTGGTCAATGTTGTTCAAGCGGACCGCCGCAAGCCCGTGTTTGTGTCGCTTCTGGGAGACAGCCTGGACAAAGCGGCCTGCGAACGTCTTTTAGACGCAGGAGGCCTTCCCTGCTTCGATTTTCCGGAGCAGGCCGTCCGTGTCTTCGCCCGCATGCGGCAATACGCCAAGAGAATAAAGGGGACAGAATAAAGAGGAGGTTCAGTTCTATTTTAATCTCTCCGGGTCAATTCCCCGAAGCTTGCTGCGGGGCCTTTCATTTGAATAAAAAATTAGAAATAAATAGAACCGTCCCTTAAATTTTAAAAAAGGGGCGCGGGGAGAATTTCCCAGCGCCCCTTTTCCGGTTTGGATAGGGTTTGCTGATCGATCAGTTGCTGTAAAGCGCGATCAGCTGATCGCCGTATTTTTTCATGATGTTGCGCCGGATCAGTTTCATCGTCTGGGTCATCATGCCGTTATCGACTGTGAAATCCTCGGTGATGTAAAGGAATCTCTGAGGAATTTCATATCCGCCAAACGTTTTGCGCAGATGCTCGGTGATTTCTTTGGAGATGAAATCCGTGCATTCCTTGTTGGCGATGGTTTCTTCCCGGGAGCCCTGTGCCCAGGCGGACGTTTTGGGATCGGCCTTCAACGCTTCAAAGTCCGGAACGACCAGCGCGACATTGAACAAGCGCCCCTCCCCGTAAACGATGGCATTGGAGATATACCTCAGAAGCTTCATTTCGTTTTCGATGGATTCGGGATGCACGTACTTGCCGTTTTCCAGCTTGTATTCGTCCTTGAACCGACCGGTAATGTGCAGATATCCGTCTTCGTCCAGCCAGCCGCGGTCTCCGGTTCTTACGCCGGGAAAACCGTTCCAGGTATCCGGCATCATGGCTTCCTTGGTGACGGCCGGTTTATTGAGATAACCCTGCATGACCTGCGCGCCGTACACCACGATTTCTCCGTCCGGACTGTCTTCTCCCACGCGGGATTTGTCGATGACCACATGGGTGTCCTTGAAAGGCTTGCCGACCGTTCCGTATTTGTTGCCCCGCTTGGGCGAGTTGTTGGAGATGACGGGCGTGGTTTCCGACAGACCGTAGCCGTCGTAGGTGGGCACGCCGACATCGGCGAAGAACAGGGCGATTTCCGGCTTCATCATGGCGCCGCCGGTAACCACATGCTTCAACCGTCCGCCGAAGATGTTCCGAATCGTGGAAAAGGCCACCGCGTCGTAGAATTTGAATTCTTCCGTTTTTTCCTTCAAGTCCCGGTTTTTGACCGCCTCGGCTACCGCCGCGTCAAAGACTTTCTTTTTTTCCGGATCCGCGGCTACTCCCTGCTGGATTTTATCGTAGATAATGTTGAAGACGCGCGGCACGGCCGACATATGCGTAGGCTTGACCTCGCTGAAGTTGATGATCAGTTTGTCGGCGGATTCGGCAAATGCAAGGGCCCAGCCGCCCAGGATGTACGTGTGCAGATCGGCGGTCAAACCGAAACTGTGCGCCCAGGGAAGAATGCACAAACCCACTTCATCCGGATCTCCCTCGTCGAAAGTCTCGTGGCACTCGCGGGCGTTGTGGGTCATGTTGCCGTGGTGCAGCATCACGCCTTTCGGATCGCCGGTGGTGCCCGAGGTGTAGATGATAAAGGCCGTCTCCGACCAGTGCGGCTTGTAGGAAGGGGCGGGGTTTTCCTTGCCCGTCTTTTCCAGCGCCGCCAGTGATTTTTCACCCTCACCAAAAATAATAAAGACATCCTTTAAAGTCGGCATATCTTTCTTGAATCCCATGACGACGTCATAGATGGTCTGGTTGCTGACAAAAAGGTACTTAATGCCGGCGTCCGAAATAATGTACTGCCAGACCTTTTGCAGCTCCTTCTCGTACATGGGCACAAAAACGCCGCCCAGACCGTGGGTGGCATTGGCGCACACAAACCACTCCGTACAATTGCTGACGATGACACCGACTTTTTCGCCCTTGCTCAATCCCAGCTTGTTGAGAGCGCCCCGCAGGTTGTTCACCCGTTCGGCGACGGCGCTGTACGTCACCCATTCGTATTGATTGGTGGCCTTGTTCTTGGTGCCGAACAGATTGTGGCTGGCGTAGCGGGCCGCGCTTTCCTCAAAGAGATCGACCAGATTATTGGGTTTAGTGTAGTACGCGTCCAGGTTCGCGGACGCACCTTTTCCTGCTGTCGCTTCTACCATTGCTGTGCCTCCCTGTTTTTCTTGATCCATTAATATTGTTCGGCCAGACCTGTCAGGCCTGGCCGTTCATGGTCTTTATATTTTATAGTCACAACAACGCGCATGGTGTCAATGAAAAATAATGTTTTTAGTTCTTTCAGCAGTGAAGAATTTCTCTGAAGATTCACCCGTTCACTTTTGGAGCATTTCTCTGGCCGCCCGGAGGATGCCCTCTTCATCCAGGCCGAGTTGAGCGCGCAATTCGCTCTGCTTGGCGTGCTCGACAAATTCATCCCGGACGCCCAGCCTCCGGACGGTTATGCCGGTCACATCGTTTTGGGCAAACAGCTCCAGGACCGCGCTGCCGAATCCCCCGTCCAGCACGTTTTCTTCGATGGTCAGAATTTTCTTTACGGAAGCGGCCGTGCCGAGCAACAGTTCCGCGTCGAGCGGTTTGATGAAGCGCGCGTTGATGACTTTGACCCCGATCCCTTCCGCCGCCAGCTTCCGGGCGGCCTGCAGGGCCGGATAGACGGTCGAGCCTACGGCCATCATGGCCAGATCCGTTCCTTCGTGGAGCACTTCGCCCCTGCCTAAGGGCAGCGTTGTAATCTCGCTGTCGAGGGGAACGCCCACGCCTTTGCCCCGCGGGTAACGGATGGAAACGGGAGAACCGCAGCCGACGGCCGTTTTGAGCATGTGCCGCAGTTCGTTTTCATCTTTCGGCGCCATCATGACCAGACGGGGGAGGTTGCGCAGATAGGACAGATCAAAAAGCCCCTGATGGGTCGCTCCGTCTTCCCCGACAATGCCCGCGCGGTCCACGGCAAAAACAACCGGAAGGTTTTGCAGACAGACATCGTGCAGAATCTGATCGTAGGCTCGCTGCAGGAAAGTAGAATAAATCGCCACGACGGGCGTCAGTCCTTCGGTGGCCAGGCCCGCGGCAAAGGTCACGGCCAACTGTTCGGCGATGCCGACATCGTAAAACCGGCCGGGATGGGCCTTGCGGAATTTTTCCAGCCCCGTGCCCTCGCACATGGCCGCCGTGACGGCGACAATCCGGGAATCGGCCGCGGCCAGTTCGGTCATTGTCCGGCCGAAAATTTCCGTGTAGGAAGGCGCGGGGTTGACCGAAGGAAGGGTCTGGCCGGTTTCCACGTCAAAGGGCGCGATGCCGTGGTAGGTGGGAGAATTTTCTTCCGCGAATTTGTAGCCCCGGCCCTTTTGCGTGATGACGTGGACCAGCACGGGGCCTTCCAGCTTTTTGACGTTTTCAAAGTTTTTGAGAAGGTAATCCAGACGGTGCCCCTCCAGGGGGCCGACATAGGTAAACCCCAGCTCCTCGAACAGGGCGCCGGGAACCACAAAGGTTTTCACCGATTCTTCGATCTGCTGCGAGAACTTCAAAATCTGCTCACCGATGCCGGGAATGCTTTTGAAGAAATTTTTCAGTTCACTTTTGAATCGGGTGACCCGGTCGCCGGTCATGATTCTGTTCAAATAGGACGAGAGAGCGCCGACGTTTGGCGAGATGGACATTTCATTGTCGTTCAGCACAATGATCAGGTTTTTTTTCCGGTCGCCCGACCAGTTCAATCCCTCGAACGCCATGCCGGTGGTGAGGGAGCCGTCGCCGATCACGGCGATGATTTTGTTGTGTTCGCCCTTCAGGCACTGGGCTTCGGCAAAAGCCGCAGCGGCCGCGATGGAGGTTCCGCTGTGCCCGGCATTGAACGTGTCATAGGGGCTCTCCGTCCGCTTCGGGAAGCCGCTGAGGCCGCCCTGCTGGCGCAGCGTGGCAAACTTTTCCTTGCGGCCGGTGACGATTTTGTGCGCGTAGGACTGATGGCCGACATCCCAGATCAGCCGGTCCCGCGGCGTGTTGAAGACGTAGTGCAGTGCGAGCGTCAGTTCCACGGCGCCCAGAGACGAAGCCAGGTGCCCGCCGGTGGCCGCGACCGTGGAGATAATCAGGTCGCGGATTTCCCCTGCCAGTTTCTGAAGTTCCGCGACGGAAAGGCTGCGGAGGTCGGCCGGGTCGTTGACGCTGTCCAGCACACTGTAAGGGATGATTTCCGGAGGTTTCATTGGTTTTTACAAGCCTTTACGATTTTCGTTCCATGATGAAGCGGGCGATGGCGCGCAGCGGCAGGGCGCGCGCGTCAAAGGAAGCGATGCAGGCTGTGGCCGCCCCGACCTCTTCGGCCAGCCGGGCTTTGGCCGCTTCGAGTCCCAGCAGCGACGCGCAGGTGACCTTCCCCAGAGCGGCGTCGCTTCCGGTGCTTTTCCCCATGAGGGTCTCGTCGCCTTCCACATTGAGAATGTCGTCGGCAATCTGAAAAGCGATGCCGATGTGGTTTGCGTAACCGGCCAGCGCCGAAAGCTTCCGGTCGTTCGCGCCCGCAATCAGCGCGCCGGTTTTGACCGCCGCCATGATGAGCGCGCCGGTTTTACGCCGGTGCATGTCCGTCAGGGCCCCGATGTCCGGGGCCTGTTGGTCCGTCCGGATATCCAGCGCCTGCCCGCCCACCATGCCCGCGGCGCCCGCGGCCAGAGCGATCTCCTGAATGACGGCCAGGCGCCGCTCCGCCGCCAGGCGGATTTTTTCCGCCCTGGACAAGAGCGCGAAGGCTTCCGTCAGGAGCGCGTCGCCCGCGAGGATCGCCGTCGCCTCGCCGAACACTTTGTGGCTGGTGGGTTTGCCGCGGCGGAAGTCGTCGTTGTCCATCGACGGCAGGTCGTCGTGGATCAGGGAATACGTGTGGATCAGCTCCAGCGCGCAGGCGACCGGCATCACCGGCGCCAGGTCCCCGCCGCAGGCTTCCGCCGAGGCCAGGCAAAGAATCGGACGGATCCTTTTGCCCCCGGCGAAAACGCTGTAGTGCATGGCGGCGTGCAGTTCCCGGGGCTCATTGTCCTTGCCCGGGAGATAACGTTCGAGCGCTTCTTCCACAATCTTGCACCGGTCCTGTAAATAGGCCTCAAGAAAATCCTCATGCTTCATCTTCTTGCCCGTCCGAAAACGTTTTGGTTTGCAGGGAGTTTTCTTTTTCCAGCAACTGCTCCACGCGGCGCTGGGTTTCATCAAGCTTTGCCGAGCAGAAGCGGATCAGGCGGATGCCTTCTTCAAAGGACTTCAGCGCCGCATCCAGCGGCAGGTCGCCCGCTTCCATTTCTTTTACGATATTTTCCAGCTTGTCGAGCGCTTCTTCAAATTTTTCTTTCGCCATTCCTTTTCACTCCCCTCATATTTTTTATGGCGGTCCCCTCCGCTGCGTTTCCCTCTCCCATCAAAAGAGGGGAGGATGCGATGAGCTGCTAGCCATGAGTCATTTTACTCCGTCCGTAGTTTTTCGACCCGCGCCTCGACGCCGCCCCTGGCCAGTTGAATACTGATTTGCGAATCCGTTGTCAACTGGTGTGCCTCCCGGACGATGGTTCCCTCCGGCAGACGGCGGGTGATGCTGTATCCCCTGGACAGGACAGCCAGCGGATTCAGCGATGACAGAAGCGCGGCGTTGTTTTGCAGCCGTTCGCGGCGATCCCGGAAAAAATGGTTCCAGCCGCCGTGAAGGTCCTTTTCCAGGCCGGCAAGGAGCAGGCCTTTTTCGCGGATCCGACGCCGGGGATCGACGCCGCGCAGGCGTGCGTTGAGCGGCTTCAGACGGCCGGCGATGACCTCCGTTCGATGCGCCAGGGCGCGCTTCAGCCGCTCGCGCAGATCGTCCACGTGAATGGCGTAATCGGCCAGAAAGCGGCGCGGGTCTTTGAAACGGGCCTGCAGGGTGTCGAGTCTTGCCCGTCGGGTAGAAAGCCCGCGGCGCTGGGCCGCGACCAGCCTTTCCGCAAGAAGATCGACGCCGGCGCGCAATTCGGCCCGTTCGGGAACGACCAGCTCCGCCGCCGCGGAAGGCGTGGGCGCGCGCAGGTCCGCGACAAAATCGCAGATGGTAAAGTCCGTTTCATGGCCGACCGCCGAAACAACGGGAATCGTGCAGCAAGAAACAGCGCGCGCCAGCGCTTCATCGTTGAACGGCGCCAGGTCCTCCAGCGAACCGCCGCCCCGCGCGACAATGATCACATCGATTCCGCCGGCCGTCTGGAGTCGCGACAGCGCCGCGATGATTTCGCCCGCCGCCTCGGCGCCCTGCACGCGGGCCGGCGCAATCAGAATGTCCACCGAAGGGAAGCGCCGTCGCGTAATGTTTAAAATATCGCGGATGACCGCGCCCGTGGGCGACGTGACCACGCCGATGCGCCGGGGAAGAAAGGGCAGAGGCTTTTTGCGGCTGACATCAAACAGGCCTTCGGCGGCGAGTCTGGCTTTGATCTGCTCGAAGGCTTTTTGCAGGGCGCCCACGCCCTGCGGTTCCACGGATTCCACGATGAGCTGGTATTCGCCGCGCGGAACATAGGCGGAGAGCCGCGCCCGGCAGAGGATCTTCATGCCGTCTTCCAGGTTGAAGCGGACCGCGCGGGCGCCGAAGGGGCGAAAATACACCGCGCGGATCTGACTTTTGTCGTCCTTGAGCGTGAAATAGACATGTCCCGACTGGGGGCGGCGCAGATTGGAAACCTCCCCTTCCACAAGAAGGATTCCGAAAGTTTCCTCCAGGAAGGTTTTAATGTTTTCGTTCAGCTGTGATACGGTCAGAATGTCTTTCATCGATTCAGTCCTGTCGATCGAACTACCAGATATCGGCGGTTGTGACAAGCTGCAATTCCGCCTCAAAATGCCTGCGGCTTTTGGCCCGCAGCGGCCTGTTTTGTTTTGGCGGCGCGGGCGGACAAATTCCGTTTGCCCGGTCCCCAAGCCTGTGTTAAACATTTCCCCGGGGAGGAAAATCATGTCCGAAAACTACGATCTGATTGTCATCGGCGGAGGGCCGGGGGGACTCACGGCGGCCCGGACGGCGGCCGCCCTGAAAAAGCGGGTGCTCATCATCGAAAAAACCGGCTGGGGCGGGACCTGCACGCACCGCGGCTGCATTCCCACCAAGGCGATGCTTTCCTGCAGCAGGTTTTATGCGGATTTGAAAAAGCTCAGGCGAATCGGCGTGAACGTCTCCGGCGCGACCGTCGATTTTGCCGCCATGAAAAAACACCGCGACCAGATGGTTCGAATCGCGGCTCTGGGAGCGCAAAAAATGCTCACCGGCCCGCAGGTGGAGAGCAAAACCGGACTCGGAGAAATTCTTTCACCCCGGGAGGTGCGCTGCATCGGTGAAGACGGCGTCCAGCAGTTTTTGAAAACGGAAAAGATTCTGATCGCCTGGGGATCGGCGCCGCAGATTTTGCCGGGCCTCCGGACGTCGGAGCGCATCCGGACGTCCGATGAACTTCTCCATCTCGAACAGTTGCCGCCCAGCATGATCATTGTCGGCGGCAGTTTTATCGGCGTCGAGTACGCCACGCTGTTTGCCGAACTGGGCGTCCGGGTGACGCTGGTGGAGCTGCTGGACCGCATTTTGCCCCGGGAGGATGAAGAAGCGGCGAATCTGCTGGGCCAGGAGCTGGCGCGCCTGGGGGTCGTTCTCCATACCTCGACCCGGCTCGTTCGCCTGGAAGAATCGGGGGACGGCGTCGAACTGTCGGCGCGGAAAAACGGCGAAGACCTGGCGATACGGGCTTCTTACGCTCTGCTTTGCACGGGCCGGATGCCGGTTTTGCACAAGGATCAGCTGGACGTGCTGGGGGTGGACTACACGAACGCGGGAATCCGTGTGGACGAAAACATGATGACCAGCATTGGGGGCGTTTACGCGGCGGGCGATGTCACCGGCGGCATGATGCTTGCGCACCGGGCGTCCCTGCAGGCCAGGGTCGCCGTCGCAAGCATGTTCGGCGGAGAAATCCGCCAATACGATGAAGATATCATTCCATCCGTGGTGTACAGCCATCCGCAGATTGCGCGGGTGGGGCTGACCGAGCGGCGCGCCCTGGACGAAGGTCTGGAAATCAGCGTGATTCGCTCCGACTACAGCGCCAATCTGATGGCCCGCGCCGAGCTGATGGGCCGGGGGTTTGTCAAAATGATTTTCCATCGGGAGGTTATCGCGGGTGCGGTGGTGGCCGGCGACCACGCGGCCGAGCTTCTGGCCCCGCTTGCGCTTGCCGTATCCGGGAAATGGACGAGAAGGCAATTTCGGTCGTGGGTGCTTCCGCACCCGACGCTCGGCGAAGTCTTTACGCCCCTGGTGGACTAAACGGGAAAAGGAGGACTGTATGAAAATTTTTCATTACACATCCGCGGCGCCGACGCATATTGACAACGATCAGGCCAAAGGAATCGACGCCCGCGTCGTCATCGGCAGGAATGACGGAGCGGACCATTTTTGCATGCGGATCTTTGAGATCGCGCCGGGAGGATATTCACCGAAGCATGCGCATGCCTGGGAGCATGAACTCTTTATTCATTCCGGCGAGGGGGAAGCTTACGACAGAGGGGCCTGGCGCCCGATTTGCCCGGGAACGGTGTTGTTTATCGCGCCCGGAGAGGAGCACCAGATCCGCAACACGGGAGCCCGGAAGCTGGTTTTTGCCTGCCTCATCCCGTCGGGTGTTCCGGAATTGTGAGGCCGCGGTCCTGCTCCCCGCAGCGGCGGGGAACAGGTGCGGCATTGGAATTTGCTTGCCAATCTTGAATTATTTCTTGTAGCTGTACCAGCCTTCGCCGGTCTTCTGTCCGAATTTGCCTTCGGTGACTTTCTTCACGACGCTGGGGGAAGGCAAGTCGGCCGGATTGCCGGACTCCAGGAAATGACTCATGCAGATGTCGTAGGTCAGATCGATGCCGGTCAGATCATTGAGGCGGAACGGGCCCATCGGGTGCCCCGCGCCGTAAACACAGGCCTTGTCGATGTCTTCGAAGGAGGCCACACCCATCTCCAGCATCCACAGCGCTTCCCGCTGAATGACGGCGAAAATCCGGTTCAGGACAAAGCCGTCCACTTCTTTCTTGATATGAATGGGGATTTTATCGATCTTCAGGCAGAAATCCATCATGCATTGCGCCGTTTCGTCGGAAACATGCGGTCCCTGAACGACCTCGACCAGCTTCATGACCAGCGCCGGATTGAAAAAGTGAAGATTGCAGACCTGGGAGGGGCGTTTGGTGGAGTCGGCGATCCGGGAGCTCACGATGAAGGAGCTGTTGGTCGCCAGGATCGCAGCGGGCGGAGCGTACTTGTCCAGATCGGCGAAAACTTTGCGTTTCAGGTCGATTCGTTCCAGAACGGCTTCAATGACGATGTCCGCGTCTTTCGCGGCTTCTTTCAGATCGCCGGTGAACGAAATCAGACTCCGGGCCTTCTTTGCCGCCTCTTCCGTCATTTTTCCCTTCTGCACGCGGCCCGGCAGGTAGCCTTCGACAAATTTCTGGGCCTTTTCGAGGACGGCCGGCACGACATCCGTGCTGACGGTCTTAAAACCGGAAAGGGCGCACTGGAGTGCAATCTGATGCCCCATGTTGCCCGCGCCGACGACGCATACATTTTTTACATCCTGGATTTTCATTTTTTCCTCCTTATGTTTTTAACGGATTGGTTGATGTTCTTCACTACGAAGAAAACGGTGGCCGCGAGGCGTTCCTGTACAGCGATCGTTCGTTGTATCAATTATTTTGAAGGGGTCATTTTGTCAAGTAATATTTTCAATTTACATTGACAGAAAGAAGCGTTCTGTTGTAAGGAACTTTCAATTCAGTGAAAGGACCATGCCGCCATCCATGACCCCCAAAACCGTTGCAGACAAGGAGGAAACTCCGCGGAAAAGCAGCGCTCTGTTTCTCAAGAGGCAATCCCAGATCATCAAAAAAGCCACGAAGCTTTTCATGAAACAAGGCTATGCGCAGACGTCCATGCGCGAAATTTCCAAGGCCACGGGCATTGACATCCGCAATCTGTATTATTTTATCCGGAGCAAGGAGGAGATTCTCTTTCTGGTCATCGAAATGATTCACCGCCGCGAGCTCGAGCTTTTCGAAAAGCAGGATTTCACGAGCATCGACGACCCCGTGTTGCAGTTGCGAACCGTCATTCGCGAGTTTATCGGCACCGGCTATCATTTCGGGCCGGAAATCCTGCTTCTGTACAGGGAATCGAAATCGCTTCCCAAGCGCCTGCTCAAAGTGATTCTTTCCCGGGAGAGCCAGGTGGTCGCGTGCGTCGAGGAGATTCTGCGGCGCGGCCGGGAGAAAAAGGTGTTTCAATTTGAGGATGCTTCCTTTACCGCCAATATGATTGTTTATGAATTGTCCCTCCACGCGCTGCGCAACTGGAACATGAAGCAATATGCCAAGGAGGAACTGATTGGTTTGCTGGAAAACCATGTGATTAAAGCGGTTACGGTATGACGCCGTTGCCGCGAAGGGGGAAAAGCCGGGAGTCGCCTCCCGGCTTTTTTTATTGCGTTACGCCAGATGCTTTTTCTCTATGCTGCGCAGCGTTGCCTCTGCGTCCCGGACAATGCCCTGCACCATGTCGTTCACCGTGGGCATGTCGTTGATCCGCTGGGCCACTTCGCCCGCGGCCATGAGCGCCTTTTCCCGGTCGCCTTCGTAAACCGCCTTGATGGATTCAATCTCGAACTCGATCAGAGACATGTCCATGCTGGAATAGTCGTCGGGCGTACCCAGAAAAACGCCGGGGGATTTCTTGAGCGTGTTCTGGGCATGCTCTTCGCTGCGGGGTGTCTTCAGCCAGCGGGCCGGTCCCACAAAGCCACGGGCAACCAGCGTTCCCCGGTCCTGGGCGGCGACGACGCCCTCTTTCCAGATCTGATGAAAATCACTTTCCTTGGTCGCCAGGAATCGCGTGCCCATCTGCGCGCCGTCAGCCCCCAGAACCAGCGCGGCGGCCAGCGTCCTGCCGTCGCAGAACCCGCCGGCGCCCACGACCAGCGTGTTTTCGTCGGACACGGCATCCACCACTGCGGGAAGCAGGATCATGGAATGGACCGGCTCCCAGGACGTGTGAAATCCGCCTTCATGGCCCGAAGCGACGATGACGTCCACCCCCGCCTTTTTGCAGCGCAGCGCGCCCTTCACGGAAGGAACCACGTGCATCCAGGTGAAGCCCGCGCCCTTGATCTTGTCTTTCCAGCCCACCGGATCACCGGCGGAGGTGAAGATGACCTTGAAGTTGTTCTTCATGTCCGGATTTTCCTCCCGGACCCGGATGGCCGTATCGATCATGATGGTCGAATAGGGTTTGACTTCCGCCGAAACCATGACATTGATCCCGAAAATGCCGCCCTTGTCCCTGACCAGGCGATAGGTGCGCTTCAAAACCTTTTCCATCACGGTGGCCATATCGTCGTCCATGCCCGCCTCTCCGCTTTCCACGAAGGCCTTGTAAATCCAGGGCTGATCATTCTTGTTGAAAAGGCCGCTGGTGGAAAGAAGGCCCAGAACACCGGCATTGGCGGCGGCGACACAAAGGTTGTTGTTGGAAAACGGGCCCATGCCCGCCTGGATGATGGGGTATTTGATCCCGATCATTTTGCATAGTCTCGATTGAATCATAAAACATCTCCTCTTGTTTTTATTGGGTTGATTCCGGTCTTTCTTTTTACAACGAGCGTTGTGATGATTAATAGGTCGGGGAAGTTTTGTCAAGTAATATTTCGGTTTTAGGGGAAGGCTTGTTAAAATTCCTTGACAAAACCCTTCCGGATAAATAATACAACACCCGTTGTATAAATCATGAAGCACGGGGACGGTGAAGACTATGAAAACAGGCGCGATTCGTGTTCCGCGGGGAACCTTTCATGTCCGGGATCGGGGAAATGCGGACGGGTTTCCAGTGGTTATGCTGCACGGCTGGCCGGAAAGCTCTTATTGCTGGGAGGGTGTGACGGAATTTCTGGATCCGCAATGGCGCGTGATTGCTCCGGATTTGCGCGGTCTTGGCGACAGTGAGCGCACGCTGGATGTCAAAGCTTATCAGAAGGTGGAGCTGGCCAAAGATGTGATCGAAATCATCAACGCGCTGGGCATTCAGGATTTCTTTCTGGCCGGCCATGACTGGGGCGGCATCGTAGCGCAGGAAATGGCCTTTCTGATTCCCGACCGGATCAAAAAATTCGTCATTCTGAACATTCCCGTCCTCACCAACGTCAAAGGCGCGGAAGAAGTCACCAAAGCCATGATGGCCATGCGATATCTTCCCTACTGGTATCAATACTTTCAAATGATGCCGGGACTGCCGGAGGCCATGATTCGGGGCAAAGAACGCGAATGGGTCAGCTTTTTCTTCGGGAAGAAAGGCAGGGACGGCACCATCCCCCGGGAGGCCATCGACGAATATGTCCGCTGCTACAGCATCGAAAATACGCCGGCCACAGGGGCTTCCTATTACCGCTCCATGTCGCTGGACGCCCCCCACTGGGCGGGCCTGGCCGGCAAGAGATTTTCCATGCCTTCGCTCTATATTTACGGCAATGAAGACTCCGTCATTATTCCGGCAAACATTGCCCACCTGGAAGACTGCTTTGATTCGATCCAGATCGAGCAAATCAAGGCGGCCCATTTCGTTCAGGAGGAAAAGCCCGGAGAGGTCGCCCGCCTGATGAACGACTTTTTTAAATGATTCATGAAACCCGGAGCGCAGACGGCGTCCAACCCCATCCATGACCGGCGTCGCCTCTTTCCACAAATCGGTTTAAGGAGAAAACATCATGTCCGGTATCCAATCGAACAAAGATCAGTTTCGGGCCCTGGCCGACAATCCCAGCCAGGAGCCGTTCGTCATGCTCAATTTGCTGAAGTTTAAAAAGGAAGGCGGCCGGGAGGCCTACTTTCGCTACATCCGGGAATCGGGACCCTTTGTCGAGGCGGTCGGCGCCAAAGTGGTTTACTTCGGAAAGCCGAAAGAACTGCTCCAGGGAAGCGAGGACTGGGATCTGCTCATGCTCGTTTCCTATCCGTCGCGCAAGGCGTTCCTTTCCATGGCCAATAATCCCGAGTATCTCAAGGTGCATGAATTCCGGGCCGAAGGCGTGGAGCGCGCCGTGCTCTATGCGACGGACCCTGTGAAATTCAAGGCCATCCTGTCCGAATAGCGCAGAGAACCGCGCAACCTCTGGGAAAATAAGCGCCTCTGTCTGTGACCCCGGCACCACCGGTGATCCCAACCGCGGCGATCGCGGTTTCCCATTTCGCCCCCTGAAAGTCGTGGATCACTGCGGAGAACAGCTCCAAGCGCTCTACCGGAGCTGACGCGCAAACAAAACAAAGGTCAACGGGCTGTTGCCCAAACACCCTTTTCGCTTGCCTGTGAGCGTTTTGTATAAATCTAAGGCTCGCGAAAGGCTTTGACAAAACTCGCCTTCGGCTCAAACAGTTGTCATTGCTGATCTTTCGCTTCGCCAAGATTTATATAACAAAACGCTCCCAATGGCCGCTCAAAGAGATAGCTTTGGGCAACAGCCCGTCAAAACAAAACCCCCGTTCTCGCTGTGGAGAACGGGGGTTCTTTTTTACCCGTTGAATTCTGCGCGGATTACGTCGGTTTGATTCCCGGCGGATAAGCTACTGAAGCGGCACGTAGCGAATCTGCTTCGGGTCCGTGCTCTTGCTCATCTTTTTGATTTTTTCAAATTCCTCTTTGGTTTTCGGGAAGGAAATGACGTAGTCCACCTTGCTGAACTGGCCGTTGTTGACGTACTGCATGATGGTGCCGCAGTTCATCACGCCGTTTTCTTCGATATTGAACAGTTCGTTGGGGAATTTGTCGCCGGCCGTCGGCAGGGCTTTGGCAATATTCTTGCGGATCACCTTGGCGTCCAGCGACTGCGACGCGGCAATGGCGCGCGCGATGATGTGCATCATGTTGTAGTTGAGGCAGTTTTCAGCGTTGACCACGGCGCCCTTGTAGGCCGCATTGTATTTCTTGCTGTAGGCCGGCATGATGGGAAGGGGCAGACGTTTGATGTCGCCCGTGCTGATCATGCCTTCCAGAAGCGTCAGCTTGTTGCCGAGTGTTTTGGCGATGTAATCCGGTTTGGCCTGGTCAATCAGAATGAAACCGCCTTTGAAGCCCAGGCTTCTGGCCTGTTCGATCACCAGGGCGCTGGGCGCCGAAGGACCGCCTATCAGCAGGAAATCCGGCTTGGTGTTGATGGCCGCCGTCAACTGCGCCGAAAAATCCGTTTCCGTGTAGTAGTTGGCCGGTTTGTCGGCCAGGATTTTGCCGCCTTTTTTCTCCCAGACGGCCTTGAATACATTGCGCCAGGCATCTCCGTAAGCGCCCAGCGTTACAACCATCGCGCCGGTGCGCCAGCCTCTGTCCCAGGCCACGATGGAGAAGTTTTTGGCGTAGGCGACAAAGTTGGGAACGGGATTGATGATCATCGGATGACCTTTCTCCATGATGGTATGGACGCTGGAGTAGGCAGCGATAATGAAGTTCTGTTCGGGAATGGCCATCAGGGCGCCGATCGTTGTGGCAACGGGGTTGAAAACGGCAATGGCCTTGTTCTGACTCACAAACCGAATCGCATTGTTTTTCGCCAGGGTTGGGTCGGCCCGGTCATCCAGCTTTTCCAGCTTGAAGGTATATTTTTTGCCCTGAACGGTTACGCCGCCCGCGGCATTGATTTCTTTTACCGCCATATCCACGCCGTTGTAGCAATCCTGCCCGTATTCGGCGGCCGGCCCGCTCAAAGGACCTGTAAAACCGATTCCGATTTCCCCGGCTCTCGCAGCCGTTCCCCACACGATCAACGCAAAGACGAATACCGAACACCATAACGCTTTCCAACTCTTCATTGCCATATCCCCTTTCTTGAAATAATAATTTCCGGCCATGTATCCATGACCCGGCTTTCAAATTCCCGTACGTTCCAGGCGCCCATGGTAAAATTTTCTTTTGTATCCCCATCCGGACCTGAAGGAAAACCGGATCGCCGGGGATACGGGCGATCCGGGGCGGGAGAGCGTCCAGGCAAGCCCCGATAACACCGAAGTTCAATGCCACCCTTTCCCGCAACTTCAGGGTTTGAAACGGGCAGGACCCCATGCTTACAACGAGCGTTGGTTGTACTTATTCAGGCGTTGCCGTTTTGTCAAGCAATATTTTAGCGTTGTCGGGAAGCCGGACGGGGTTTTTCAGGGGTCGTTGAGGCGTTGACCGGCGAAGCTTATTTTGCGGGTTTCAGCCGGTTATCCATCCCGGTGAAGCCGCAATCCGGCTGGTAGCAGGTGACATTCAGAAATTCGCATTTCTGTCGGCAGACAGGGCAGGTTTGCGGCGGCGCAGCCTGCACGACGGTGTTCCCGCAGTTGCTGCACTTCCAGGTATTTTCGGGCGGGGTGATCGGTGTTTCGGCCATGAGCGTTGCCTCCTTGAGGTTTTTTGGTGGCTGGTTTATCTCTACCACATCCAAAAACGCTTTGGCAACCGAATAAACTTGAAAACCGAATGAATTTCCGGTAAACAGGAGAGCCCTCGCGGCGCAGGAGAAATGCATGGAAAAACTCTCGAAAAAAAGCGATCTGGCCGGACTTTCCCTTCTGGGATCGGGTGAAAAAGCGAAGCCCGTCCGCAAACTGGAAACCTTTCCCAATCGCTCCAAACGCAGCTATACCGTCACTCTCTCCACGGAAGAGTTTACCTGCCTGTGCCCCATGACCGGCCAGCCGGACTTCGCCAGGATCACCATCGCATATATCCCGGATAAGAAAATCGTCGAATCGAAATCGCTTAAACTCTACTTCTGGTCCTTCCGCAACGAAGGCGTTTTTCATGAACATCTCACCAACATCATTCTGGACGACCTGGTGGCCGCGCTTTCGCCCCGCTGGTGCAAGGTGACGGCCCAATTCGCCGTTCGCGGCGGCATCGCCATTTCCGTGGAGGCGGAGTATCCCGGAAATAAAAATAAGTAAAGGATCCATCATGGCAAAACGAGAAGACATTAAAAAAGTGCTGATTATCGGCTCGGGGCCCATTGTGATCGGCCAGGCCTGCGAATTTGACTACTCGGGAACCCAGGCGTGCAAGGCGCTACGCAAACTCGGCTACAAAATCGTCCTGGTCAATTCCAATCCGGCCACGATCATGACCGATCCCGGCATGGCCGACGTGACCTATATCGAGCCGCTCAATGCCCAGACGCTGACGGAGATCATTGAAAACGAAAAGCCCGACGCGATTCTGCCCAATCTGGGCGGTCAAACCGGCCTCAACCTGACCTCCGAGCTTCACCGCCGGGGCATTCTGGACAAACACGGCGTCAAGGTCATCGGCGTTCAGGTGGACGCGATCGAACGCGGTGAAGATCGCATCGCGTTCAAGGAGGCGATGAACAAGCTGGGGATTGAAATGCCGAAAAGCAAGCCCGCCACCTCCGTGGAGGAAGCCGAAAAGATCGCCGCCGAAATGGGCTACCCGGTGGTGATCCGCCCGGCCTACACCATGGGCGGCACGGGCGGCGGCATCGTTTACAATCTGGAAGAACTGCGGCTGATCGCGAGCCGCGGCATTTCCGCCAGCCTCATCGGCCAGATCCTGATCGAAGAATCCGTCATCGGCTGGGAAGAGCTGGAGCTGGAAGTCGTCCGCGACGCGAAGAATCACATGATCACCGTCTGCTTCATCGAAAACGTCGATGCGATGGGCGTTCACACGGGCGATTCCTACTGCACCGCGCCGATGCTGACGATTTCCGAAGAGCTGCAGAAGCGCCTTCAGAAATATTCCTACGACATCGTCGAGGCCATCCAGGTCATCGGCGGAACCAACGTGCAGTTCGCGCACGACCCGAAGACGGACCGCGTGGTCGTCATCGAAATCAATCCGCGCACCTCGCGCTCGTCGGCGCTGGCCTCCAAGGCCACCGGCTTTCCGATTGCGCTCATCTCCTCCATTCTGGCCTCCGGCATCACGCTGGATGAAATTCCCTACTGGCGCGAAGGCACGCTGGATAAATATTCGCCGTCGGGCGACTACGTCGTGGTGAAGTTCGCCCGCTGGGATTTTGAAAAATTTCCCGGCGCGGTGGACAAGCTCGGAACGCAGATGCGCGCCGTGGGTGAAGTCATGAGCATCGGAAAGAACTATAAGGAAGCGCTGCAGAAGGCCATCCGCTCTCTGGAAAAGAAGCGCTACGGCCTGGGATTTGTAAAAGACTTTCACGCCCGGCCGCTCGATGAGCTGATGGAGCTGCTCAGCGAGCCTTCCAGCGAGCGGCAGTTCATCATGTATGAAGCCCTGCGTAAAGGCGCGTCGATTGACGCTTTGCACGCCAAGACCCACATCAAAAAATGGTTCATTGAGCAGATGAAGGAGCTGGTGGCGCTGGAAGAAAAAATCCTGGCCTGCAAAGGCAAAAAACTGCCCGACGCCCTGCTGGTGGAGGCCAAGAAAGACGGATTTTCCGACCGCTATCTGGCCCAGATTCTGGAGAAGAAGGAAGAAGAGATCCGCAAGCAGCGCCTGGCGGCGGGGCTGGCCGAGGCCTGGGACGCCGTGCCGGTGAGCGGCGTCGAGAACGCGGCCTATTACTATTCGACCTACAATGCTCCGGACCGGGTCGGTGCGTCCAAAAACCACAAGGTCATGGTGCTGGGCGGCGGCCCCAACCGCATCGGCCAGGGGATTGAGTTTGACTACTGCTGCGTGCACGCGGCTTTTGCCCTGCGCGACGAAGGCATCGAATCGATCATGGTCAACTGCAACCCCGAAACCGTTTCCACCGACTACGACACGTCCAACAAGCTGTACTTCGAACCGCTCACCGTCGAAGACGTTTTGAGCATTTATGAGAAGGAAAAACCGGACGGCGTGATCGTCCAGTTCGGCGGGCAGACGCCGCTGAACATCGCGGCGGACCTGGCGAAAGCGGGTGTGAAAATCATCGGCACGTCACCGGAGACGATCGATCTGGCCGAAGACCGGGACCGCTTCCGCGCCATGATGGACAAACTGGGCATCCCCATGCCGAAATCCGGGATGGCCAGCAATCTTCAAGAGGCCTTGAGTGTGGCGAACGGCATCGGCTATCCGCTGATGGTTCGCCCCTCGTATGTTCTGGGCGGCCGCGGCATGGAAGTGGTTCACGACGAGCAGATGCTCAAGCGCTATGTTGAAGCCGCCGTGGACGTCACTCCCGAGCGGCCCATTCTGATCGACAAGTTTCTGGAAAACGCGATCGAGGCCGAAGCGGACGCCATTTCCGACGGCACGGACGCTTTTGTTCCAGCCGTAATGGAGCATATCGAACTGGCCGGCATCCACTCGGGCGATTCCGCCTGCGTGATCCCGCCCATCAGCATCCCGGCGCGCCACATCGACACGATCAACGACTACACCCGGAAGATCGCCGTGGAGTTCGGCGTGGTGGGCCTGATGAACATCCAGTATGCCATTGCCAATGATGTGGTGTATATTCTGGAGGCCAATCCGCGCGCGTCGCGCACCGTACCGCTGGTTTCCAAGGTCTGCAACATCTCTATGGCGCGGCTCGCCACGCAGATCATGCTGGGCAAAAAACTGAAGGATTTGAACCTGAAGCGCCATGCCTTCCGCCATTTCGGCGTCAAGGAAGCGGTTTTCCCGTTCAATATGTATCAGGAAGTCGATCCGCTCCTGGGGCCGGAGATGCGCTCCACCGGCGAAGTGCTGGGACTGGCCGATTCCTTCGGACTGGCGTATTACAAATCCCAGGAAGCCACCGGCCAGAGCCTGCCCGCGGAAGGCACCGTGCTCATTACCGTGGAAGAGAAGGACAAGGGGGGCATTCTGGAAGTCGCCCGCGCGTTTGCCAAAATCGGCTTCCGGATCAAAGCCTCCGAAGGCACGTATAAATTTTTTGCCGCGAACGGCATTGCCGCCGAACGTATTTTGAAAATGCACGAAGGCCGTCCGAATATCGTGGATGCCATCAAAAACGGAGAGATCCAACTGGTCATCAACACACCGGCCGGGCGCCTCAGCAAATACGACGACTCCTACATCCGTAAGGCGGCGATCAAGTACAAGATTCCCTACATCACCACCGTTGCCGCAGCGGTGGCCGCGGTTAAAGGGATTGAGGCCTGCCGCCAGGGCCACGGCCGGGCGAAATCCCTGCAAAGCTATCACGCGGAGATTAAATAAGGCTGAAGACTGAAGATTGAAGGCTGAAGGTTGAGAAGTAGGGAACGGTCGCGGCCGTTCCCTGCACCCTTTGTCATCCCCGACCTGATCGGGGATCCAGTAGTGCGTGGCGCTCGTGACCTTTAGGTTATTAGCCGCGCTTTAACGGGTCTAAAGCCCGAACTGCTTCTACAGAAGGCCCGCTTCCCGCAGGATGTCGCGGATACGGTCGGCCTGATCGGCCCGGACGAGCAGGCGCGCGTATGCGCCCGCGGCGACCAGCATCGCGGTGTTTTCCCCCTGAAAATAATAATGGATGCCTTCGCCGTCCAGCAGGGATTTGACAAACGCGATGTCGCCGGGATTGTAGGTGGAAAAAACCTCGACCATTTCCTCTCGGGGAACGCTTCCGTCCCCGGAATCTTTTTTATCGGTTTCCATGGCGAGCATCATACACGGGAAAGGATTTTTATGGAACCCCTCAAAGGATCGCAGCGAAAAGTTCTGCGCGCGCAGGCGCATCACTTGAAGCCGCTGGTCATGGTCGGCGCGAAAGGCGTGACGGACGGCCTGATCGCCTCCGTGGATCTGGCGCTCGCGGACCATGAGCTGATCAAGGTGAAATTCGTCGAGTTTAAAGAAGCCAAAAAAGAAATAGCAGCCGAAATCGCGCAGGCGACAAAAAGCGAGCTGGTCGGCCTCATCGGCAATATCGCCATCCTTTACCGGCCCAATCCTGATCCGGCAAAGAGAAAAATTCAAGTGTCGTAAGGGATTTGCGCCGGCCGGATCAGGCGGATGGCCGGCCGCCGGCAAGGCGAAGAAAATGGGTTGACAGATAAAATCAATCGCATTATATACAGCGCGCCTGACGGAAGGGCAGCACCGCTCCACACCGTCCGGGCACTGTTCATATCTTGATGGGGAATCGTTCAATGGTAGGACGCCGGACTCTGACTCCGTTAATCAAGGTTCGAATCCTTGTTCCCCAGCCAAATTAAATCAAGCACTTACAAGCTTTAAAACTGGTTTCTGACCTCCGTTTTCCTGTGATTGTGATAAATTTGTGATAGTCCCACATTGGAGTCTGTCCATCACTTCTATTCCCCGCCTTAAACTCTCCGTACAATGATGTGCATATCGCATAACCATTTTCACTTCTTTCCAACGTCCAAGCTTCTGAAGCGTGAGCAGATCAACTCCGTTTTGCACGAGTCTTGTCGCAAAGGTATGGCGCAGGTCATGGAACCGAAGCTTTCTTATCCCTGATTTTTTTGCCGCCTCCTGAAATGCTCTTATAAGATTGCTCGCCAAAATCCGTTTTCCGCATGTATTAGTAAAAACGTGGTCGTTTTCACTGTGCGGATTCTCACTCTTCTGCAGGAGGACATTCAGTGCGGTCTGACTGAGCGGCAAGGTATCAACGCTTTTATTCTTCTGTTCAAAAATGGTTATGGTTTGACGATCCATATCTACCTGCGACCACTGCAAATCCAAAATCTCACTCTGGCGGAGGCCAGTATTGATTGCAA
>JAAZOZ010000036.1 GCA_012797505.1 Smithella sp.
AGCGATGAGAGATCTTCAAGAGGTAAGAGCTATCCCGGTGAAGGTACGCTCTACGACCATGTGGGTTCGCACGGATATTAACGGAAATGCTCATAAGCTGTTTTCTGCCATCGGCCTCAAACCACCGCCCAAGGTCCTTCGAATCACAAAAAGCGAAAATGTAGTGGCACAAGCTTGAGGTATGCCCGTAACTTGCCATTTTAACTGACTATTATTTTTGCTGCTGTCAAAGTCAGGACCGCTATAAAAATCTTATCCGCAATCCTGCGCTAAGTTTTTTAACACATCAGTTTATGTTTAATATTTTACTCCTGGCCTTTGATCACTATCCCAGTTCAAAGCTGGTCACGCCGAAGATTCTTTCCAGCGGCAGGGAAGGGACCGCGCCGGAATACATGCGGGCGGTTTCGAAAACACTCTGCATGTTGTGGCGGCGAACCAGCGAACCGGCGGCCGCATTGGGTTCGGGGATATCCAGGAAAAATTCTTCGCCGGGGATCCGGCCGGTCAGGGCCAGGAATAAGGTTTCGGCAATCTCTTCCCGGTCGGCAAACAGCGGGCCGATTTTATAGCCCCGGCGGCACTTGCGAATTACGCCGTATCCGGCCAGTTTTCCATTGTCCTCGCAGCCCAGCGCCGTCGCTTCCGGCTGGTTGATCCAGTGTTGCAGAAAAACGGGGCGTTCGGCCGGAAACATGGCGCGGTCGTAAACGACCAGGTCGCCGAAAGGGATTTTCCGCAGGTCGATGATTTCAGGCGCTTGGCCAGCTTTGGAGGACGCCTTTCCGCGATAGCGGATATTGCGGTAAGCCAGACGGAAACCCAGTTGTCTGTAGGTTTCCTGCTGAGCGACAACGGCGTCGTTGCCCATGCTGCGGCTGCCGGCATAGGCGGATGCTGTCCGGACCAGTTCATGCCCGATTCCCAGGTTGCGGAATTGGGGCAGGACAATATAAAACCCCGCAAAGCCGAAATGTTCGTCATAGGCCACTGCGGAAAGACATCCGGCCGGCTGTCCGTCCGCTTCGGCCAGGAAAAACCCCTGGGGATCGGCCGCGTAAAAACATTCCGCGTCATGCAGGCCGGGATTCCAGCCCTCTGCGGCGGCCCATTCAATTGCCAGGGAAACCTCCTTCGGGGTCATATTGCGAACCGTTATGCGCATGGATTTACCTCCGGATGAACTGCGGCTGCGGCAGCCTTCTTTGACGTTGTTTTCTAGCACTTCCGTCAGGCGACATCAATTGGATAGTTGATCTTTAGGGTGAATTCTGTTACCGGATTTTCAAACAGACCCGGCGGAAGAAGCGCTTCGTTGAGCGAGCTACATTACTTCCTGCGACTTCAGGGTGGACGGCATCCTGATGCCCCGGCCATTTTTGAAGATATTTTTATGAAGAAAGAAACCGGACATACGCGATTTGGCTCCGTCCTCGTCATTCCGGGAGAAGACGAATGCAGATTTCCCTTCTGCACGTCCTTGTTGATCGATGACGATGTCAGGGTTCTGGTTGATCCGGGCGCGGGCCTTTCGACGCTTGTTTCGCTGCAAAAGAAAGCGCCCGTCGATTTGGTGATCAATACCCATTATCACTTCGACCACATTGCGTATAATTACCTTTTTGACCGGGCGCGGATTCTGCTCAATGAGCAGGAAGCCCGGTGCTTCCGGGAGAAAAAATATCTGGCGTCCCTGCTGGGCATGGAAGAGGTTTACGGTCCGGAATGGGTGGAGGGATGGATCGCCAGGATCGCCGACACGGAAACCCGACAGAGTCCTTTTTCTCCCCAGAACAGGCACGAATGGTGGCTGTCCGCGTCCCGTGTGGACGAAGAGTACCGGTGGGGCGATGTGCTGGATTTCGGCAAAACCAAAATGCAGGTCATCGGCGCCCCCGGCCATTCAAAAGGCTTCAGTTGCCTGAATTTTCCCGATCTCGGCGTGATGTATGTGGCCGACATCGACCTTTCGTCTTTCGGTCCGTGGTACGCCGGCTCCGACGGCGACATCGATCTCTTTCTCTCCTCGTGTGAAGCCGTCCGGGCGGTGGATTGCGACCATTTCATCACTGGTCATGAAAGAGGGGTTTTAAACAGAAAAGACTTTCTGGACGGACTGGACAGATTTATCGCCGTCATTGACGAGCGCGACAGGAAGATTCTCTCCGTCCTGCAAAAGCCTTTGTCGCTCACGGAGATTGCCGAACGGGGACTCATTTACGGCCGCAAATACCACGTCGATGCCTGGATCTACATGTGGGAATTCATCATGATCAGAAAGCATGTTCAGAGAATGGTCGGACAGGGCCGGATTTTGGATTTAGGTGATCAATTGATCGCGGCCTGACCTTTCCGGAGAAAGGAATGTCCCGATGCTTGAATTCGCCAGACCCCAAGAGACGCTTTCCGTGGTGGATGCGGCGGCCATTGTCGTGGGCATGGTGCTGGGCGTGGGCATTTTCAAGACCCCGTCCATTGTGGCCGCCAGCGCCGAAAGCGAAGGGATGCTGATGCTCTTGTGGCTTGCGGGCGGGCTGGCTTCGGTGGTCGGCGCCCTGTGCTACGCGGAGCTGATGTCCTCCTGTCCGCACGCCGGGGGAGATTACCACTATCTCGCCAGAGCGTTCGGTTTTCCTCCCGCTTTTCTCTACGCCTGGGCGCGCCTGGCCGTCATCCAGACCGGCGCTATCGCGATGGTGGCGTTTCTCGCCGGCGACTATGCCTCGGAAATTTTCCGTCTGGGTCCTCTGTCCTCCTCGCTGTACGCCGCGCTGTTCATTGTTTTTCTCACGGCTGTCAATATCGCGGGCATCCGGCAGGGCAAGGTGACGCAGATGCTGCTTGCCGCGGGAATCCTCTTCGGATTGCTGGTCGTGTCGGCCGCGGGAATTCTGGCTGACGGACCGCGAGCGCCTGTTTCCTCCGGCGGAATCGTTCCGGGACGGCAGGCGCTGGGCACGGCCATGATCTTCGTGCTGCTGACTTACGGCGGCTGGAACGAGGCGTCGTTTCTTTCCGCCGAAGTGCGGCAGGGCCCGCACAATCCGCTGAAGGTCCTGCTTTTCAGCATTGGAACGGTTACGGCCGTTTATCTGCTCGTCAACGTCGCTCTTTTAAACAGCCTGGGCCTGTCCGGCATGGTTTCCTCCAAAGCGGTGATGGCGGACATGATGCGAGGCCTGCTGGGCGCGTCCGCCGGCGCTGTCGTCAGCCTGCTGATTCTGCTGGCGGCCGTCAGCACGATGAATGCGTCCATCATGACCGGCGCGAGAACCGCTTACGCGCTGGGTCGGGATTTTCCGGTGCTGGGGATTCTGGGGCGATGGCAGGGAAGGAGGCAAACACCGGTCAACGCCCTCCTCGTTCAGGGGGGCGTTGCGTTGGCTCTTGTCGCGCTGGGAACGGGCGCGCATGACGGGTTCGTCATGATGGTGGAATACTCGGCCCCCGTGTTCTGGCTGTTTTTCCTGATGGTCGGTGTTTCCGTCTTCTTGCTGAGGCGCAGATATCCGGATTTGCCCCGGCCTTTTCGCGTGCCGCTGTATCCGTTGACGCCCCTGGTGTTTATCGCCATATGCGCCTTCATGCTGTACGCAAGTCTGGCCTATACCGGCCGCGGCGCCTGGGTGGGCGTTTGCGTGCTGCTTTCGGGAATCCCACTTTGGGTTTGGCAGAAGCAAAGACGGACGGCGGACAAATATTCATAAAACCAAAATGATCAAACCATTGAGGGGAAGAAAAATGCAAAGAAGTCTTGATAAAGGCGGCTCCGGAACCCCGGTGGATTCGGGCTTCCGCGTTTCGTGCCTGCCGGGAAAACCGGTTTTGGTTTTTATCCTGGTCTTCTGCTGCCTCTTTCTTCCCGTATGGAGTCCGGCGGCGGATACGACGGAAGCAGAGTACGCCGCTCAAAGAGAGAACATGGTTGCCCGGCAAATCGAGGACAGGGGGATTTCCGATTCCGGAGTCCTGCGGGCCATGCGCGCTGTCAAGCGGCATGAGTTTGTTCCGGAAAGCCTGCGCGGTGGAGCCTACGCAGACCACCCCCTGCCGATTGGGGAGGGGCAGACCATTTCTCAGCCCTACATTGTTGCTTTGATGACGGAAGCGATTCGGCCGAAGCCCCACATGAAAGTGCTGGAAATCGGGACAGGTTCCGGCTACCAGGCCGCGGTTCTGGCCGAGCTCTGCAAGAGTGTTTATTCCATTGAGATTGTCGAGTCGCTGGGCAGAAGAGCCGCAAAGCTCCTCTCCGGTCGCTACAGGAATGTTCATGTCCGGATCGGTGACGGGTACCAGGGATGGCGTGAGGAGGCGCCCTTTGATGCGATCCTCGTCACCTGCGCCCCGACAAAGGTTCCCCGCCCGCTGGAAGAACAGCTCCGGGAGGGCGGCCGGATGGTGATTCCCGTCGGAGAATCCCGGGTGCAGGAACTGGTCGTGCTGACCAAAAGGAACGGCCGCCTTGAACGACAGGAGATTATTCCGGTCCGCTTTGTGCCCATGGTGGACGCAAAGGGCCGGAAATATTGATCCAATCCGCCTGCCGGTTCAACGCATATTGATGGTGTGGAGCTTCAGGAGAAATTCCTTGAATTTGTCTTTCGTCGTCTCTTTGATGGATTCGAGCCGGACGACCACGGCCTTGTTGTAAAACGTGTATCCGTTTTCGATGATTTCGGGATCGTTGTCGTCGTCGATGAAACGCTCCATGAACTTCATGATGTATTTTCTCGCCTCTGCTTCATCTTTGGCGGTCACCAGATAATGATGAATCTCGGGATCTCCATCCGTCGTTTCGCTGATTTTTGCCCTGTAGTCAGGCATATCATCCTTCTCCTTTTTTTTATGAATGCTGCCGGCCGGTATATACTCCATTCATTTGCCGAAGGCAACGGTTCCGTTGGGCAGCCTGTAAAAATTTTTCCACATCGGGAATACCCGTGATTGCAATTCGGCTCCGGCGAGGAACGTGGATGCCCGCCGGGGCATCGAAAAACGATTCCGGTTATTTCGTCTTCAAATTGCGGAAATTCGGTTTGCGCTTTTCCATGAAGGCCATCATGGCTTCGATGCTGGCCGGACCGCCGGCGAGCCGGTCCATCGCTTCCCGCTCGACTTCTAAGGCCGCCTCGATGCCCGTCCGATGGGCGGTTTTGAGGCATCTTTTTGTTTCCATGAGGGAACTCAGAGGCAGTTGCGCAATCTCCGCGGCTTTTGCCATCGCGCCGGGAAGAAGCTCGTCATCCGTGAACTTGCGGGAAGCGATTCCTGTTGCCAGGGCCTTGTCGGCGTCAATCCATTCCGTGGTAAACAGCAGCTCCGCCGCGCGCTGAGGTCCAATCCGCATCTGCAGCATGTAGCTGCTGGCGAACTCCGGCGCCATTCCCAGGCTGTTGAAGGGCAGGCGCATCCGCAGGCTTTCACCGACGTAGAGGACATCGGTGTGGAACAGTATCGTCGCGCCGCCCCCGACGGCAACCCCTTTGGCCGCGGCGACCAGCGGTTTGTCAAAGTCCACGACCGCGCGTTCCGTGATGCGGTAGCTGTGCGCCTTGCCGGAAACGGCGTAATCCTTCAGATCCTGTCCGGCCGAAAAATCACTGCCAGCGCCGGTGATGACCACCACGGTTACGTCGTCATTGATGCGAGCCGCATCCAGTTCCGCGGCAAAAGATTCCCACAGCTCCTTGTTGAATGAGTTTTTGCTCTCCGGGCGGTTCAATGTCAAAAGCAGAACGCCGTCTTTTAATTCCTTTAATACCGTGTCGCTCATTTTGATCCCTCTTTCCTTTGAATTTATTTTATCCGGGAGTTTTGCCCGGCAGTTGTGAAAGTTCCGGCTGTCCCTGTTCACCCGGCCGCGAAGAGCAGCGGACGCCGGGGCGCCCGGCGCAAGACGGCAAACCTGAAATCAGATTTTCTCGTACCGCACTTTCCTGCGGTTGACGGTTCGGAGATACTTCACCCTGGGATGCCCGAAGACCATCATGAAAATCACCGATTCCCCTTCCTGGAGGCCGATTTTTTGCTTTAGTTCGGGCGACCGGTCAAACGCAAACGTTCCAAACCCCATCAGGCACGCGCCCAATCCCAGCGCGTTGATCATCAGCTCCAGATGGCCGGCGTTGAAGCATCCGTCCACCTCATTGCAGGTGCGGCTGACGATCAGAAGCGCGTTGGGCGCGCCGTGAAACAACAGATCTCTTTGCTTTTTCTGATAAAATGAATACCAGTTGGCCCAGACGGGCTGGAAATCCAGGTATTGGGGAGGTAGCCGCATCGTTTTTTTATCCACCTGGCTGACATCCAGCTCCGCCAGCGCTTTCAGGGCGATCGGCGTAATCTCCCGCAGCGTCTCCTTCGTCAGCACGATATAGCGAAGCGTTTGCGTATTGGCGCCCGTCTGCGTATAACGGCCCATTTCCAGTATTTTAGCGATGTCCGCATCGCTCACCGGTTCGTCGGTGTACTGACGGACGCTTCTGCGGAATTTTACAAAATTCAGGAGGCGCTCCGGCGGGATCTCAAACTTCCCCGGATCGTCGTATTCGAGAACCTCGGAAGGATCGTAGTCGCCGGCGAAGCGAACAGCCTTCTGCGGGCACACCGCCTCACAGTGTCCACACTCCAGACACCATTTGCCGTGAACGGCCTTCCCGTCTTTGATGGCGATGTTGGCGGTGGGACAATCCGCCCGGCAAGTTCCGCAGCCGATGCATTGGTCCGGATGAACCTCGATGATGCTCATGAACCTCCTCCGTTTCCCCGATGACTTCCGGGACGACCGTTTCTTGTGGAAGCTAATATGAGGGTTTCCCCATTGTCAAGACAAAAACGAAAACCGGACGTTTGCCGCAAGACTGCCGCCTGAGTCTCGGGAAAGAGCCGCTACGGCGGCGCGCGATCACCCCCTCAAGATGAGGTAGCTCAGGATGCATTCCACGCACCGGTCAACGCCGATTTTGTCTGTCGCAAGAGAGAGGTGGTGGCGTCTTGCATCGGCCCATTCCTGACCGGTCACGGCGCGATGGTAGAGAGCCCGTTCTTTATCGCTCCGGTCGATGATCTTTCCAGCCGCTTCTTCCGTTGTGTTGTACAGTTTCATCACTCGATCTATGCGAAACGCCCGGTCGGCATGCAGGAAGATGCTCACGCAATTTGGATGGCTTCGCAGAACGTGCGCGCCACAGCGACCGATAATCACGGCCGGACGTTCCCGGGCGATGCGCAGGATGATCCCGCTTTCCGCCTTGAACAGCTCATGGTCCGAAGGCGGCAGCGTCTGCGGCTTGACGTAGGCGTCCGGGGCGGCGGCGTGCGTCCGGATAAAGGACTGCCAGAAGGAGAGCTTTTTTTCATCGCGCGAGGCCAGATCCTTTTCCAGCATCGAAAAATGTTGTGCCGCCAGGCTGATGATTTCGCGGTCCGCGTAAAAAATGTCCAGGCGTTTTGCCAGTTGCTGCCCGATATAACCGCCACCGGAGCCGAGCTGTCGACTGATGGTAATGACCAAAGGCGATGCGTTCTCCATGCGGCTTCTCCTGTCTCTTTCACCCTTCGGCGATGCGCCGGTCCCGTCCGGAATCAGCCCTGCGGTTCGTGCGTATGCAAACGGTTTTCCTTCCTTCCCAGCAGAACATAGTACAGGGGAATGGATGCCAGGATGACGAAAGTCATGATGACATACAAGGCCCGGTATCCCGTGAAGCCAACCAGCGCGCCCAGTAAATAAGGGCCGATTCCAAATCCCAGATCCAGAAAAATGAAGAAAGTGGCTATCGCAAGCCCCATTCGATGGGGGGGAACCCCCCTGATCGAAATGGCCTGAGCGCTGGAAATAAAGTTTCCGTAGCCCATCGCCAGAAAGACCGCCGCCGCGAGCAGCGCTATTCCCGCCGTGGCCTGACTGAAGATCAGCATGCCGACGGCGTAAAGCAGCAGGGAGGGGTAGACGACAAAATTGGCGCCTCTGATGTCCATCAGGCGTCCGGACAACGGCCGTGTGATGAGAACCGTGATGGAATAAACAAGAAAATAGAAGCTGGCGGCCCTTTCCAGATGGATTTCCTTGGTGTACAGAGAGATGAGCGTCAGCAGACCGGAATAGCTGAAGCCGATGATCAGGATGATCAGGGAAATCGGGATCGCTTTAAATTCCAGAAAATCGGAAAGCCGGAATCGGCCGTCCGCGGCGTCGGATTCCGGGGCGGGCTTTTCATACACCGGCTTGTTGACCGCGAAAGACAGGACAAAACTGGCCGCCGCCAGAAACGATGTCAGCGCGAAGATCATCCTGAAATTCGCGTGATGAATCAGAAAAATGCCGATAAAAGGGCCCACCGCAACCGCCAGGATCGCGCCGATGCTGTAAAACCCGATGCCTTCTCCGCGGCGGCTTGGGGGAATAATCTGGGCGACAATGGTTCCCGCGGCCGTGCTGGCTGTCCCGAAGACAATCCCGTGCAAGAGCCGGATGATGATCAACAGAGACAGGCTGACGGCTGCGAAGTACAGCGCCGAAGTGACAATGAAAAGCATCGTGCTGATGATCAAAACTTTTTTGCTGCCGATGCCCTCAATGACGCGCCCGGTTCCCAGCCGTCCGATCAGCGCGCCGATAATGAAAATGCCCGCGACCAGCCCCGCCATGTCTGTAGATGCGTGGAATTCATCCACGGCATAGGATGCAATCGTGACGATCAGCAGAAAATGCGTCAGAAAGACAACGGCATTGATCACGGCTATCGTGACAAAATCCTTTGTCCACAGTCTTTTTTCGTTCATGGCCTGTTCCACGGCCGACCGCCTTCGTTTTGTGTTTGTCCGGGACTATAGGAGCATAATTTCCGCCTGTCAACAACAATGGATCAATCGCTTTTGTTCTTGCATTGTTTTTTCAAAGTTGTAAGATGGCGTACAATTTATAAAATAAGTCCTTTTGACGATTTGGAGAATCCGTTTCAATGACCGCCATCCATCACAACGGGAGGATCGACGAAACGGGGATAATGTTTCCCGCCGCCGATGGATTTCCGCTTGCCGGCGCGTTTCGCACCTGGCGCCGGTGGTCGCACAAGGGCGATTATCTTATGGGCGAGCTTGCCGACCGGCTGAAACCGAACTGCTGCAATGACATCAGAGCGCCGATCGCCTTTTGCGTTTTTAGCGCCGATCCGCTGACCACCGCCGAAAGCGCGCAAAAACTCCTGACGGGCATGCCCAACGCCCGGACGGAGTTTCATGTTCTGCGGCCCTCCGACCTCGGCGTCAGGGCGCTCGGCCACCAGAACCTGTTCCGGCGCAAAAACGAAGCCGCCTGGCCGAAAATCTGGGACGCGGCCATCTGACGAGGATCATCTTCGTTCAGGCTTTTGCTCG
>JAAZOZ010000312.1 GCA_012797505.1 Smithella sp.
CGGCCTGCTCGTAGCGTTGAGAAAGGATGAATACGTCCATCTGCCGCTTAGCGCCGCCATTTCCGGAAGGCAGATCGATCCGGACGGCAACCTCTGGTTTCGGGTGCTGGAGGCAACCGGGCAGCCCGCCGAGATGAAAAATAAGGTGGATGGACTGAAGGCGGTGAGGAATAAAAAATAACTTGCAAAATAAAGCATTCTGGCTTAGTAACGACGCACTTTTTTAAAGGAGTTTGATCATGTCTCGGATTTGCGAAGTATGCGGAAAGAAACCGGCCATCGGCAACAACGTCAGCCACGCCAACAACAAGACCCGTGTGATCTGGCGTCCGAATTTGCAGAAATTACGCTGTGTTGACGAGAAAACAGGATCCGTGAAGCGGGTCAAAGTCTGCACGCGCTGCATCCGCTCCGGGTTTGTGAAAAAAGCAAGCTAGCGCGTCGGAAGCCACCCGCAGTTTCGGATGGTCCCGCAAGCCTCCTGGAGAAAATTCTCATCTCCAATCGAAAGCAAGGCATCCTGAAACAGCGCTGAAATCGTTTCTGTAAACAATTCATTGTTATTCCGAAGGCCGAATTTGTCCGTAAAAAGGCGAATCCGGCCTTCGATATTCATGAACCGCTGCATCCTTTCTCTGGTGATGTAGGATACGGCGATCTTGAGAACCTCGCGGCTGTGTTCGGGATCAATACCGTAAAGCCAGGATATATCTGAGCAAAATTCCTTTTCTCTCCGGTCGAACGTGAAATGAACGGCTTCTTCCAGAAGGTCGATGGACCCGCTCCGGTCGATGCGTTGCCGGATCACAAGGTCATAAATCATTTCCACCAGTAAATGGGACTGGTAGGCCGCATCGCTGAAGGATATTTCCTTGTCGATCATTCTGTGCAAATTCATAATGTGGCCGACCAGATTGCGCCCCTTCAAATACGTATAGCCCGATGAGTTCGGGTCAAAGCCTTCCTGACAGGTCATCGAGATGCTGCCGTAATGCGCCAGATCATCCACCAGCAGATGAAACATGACGTAGGCCGTGCGCTGATGGTCGGGCGGCGCCTCGATGAACCGGGGGATAAAATGGGTTTGCCGGGGGCTGATATCGGGATGAATCGTCAATAAATCCGGAGCGATATTGTAAATGTAAATGTCCGGATCCATGTCGTGCATTCCGGAGGCGCTCATCATTTGCTGCAACAAACACGTATGGGTTAACATCAACATGGAAATGCCTGACCGCCGCCGAATTTACTTCATGCGCCGATTAGCATTTATTGTTTTAAAGATCAAGGTGGTCCGGCTTATGATTGTTCAGGCAAAAAACGTAAATCAAAATAACGGTGGACTTTTCATGGAAGCTTCGACGGTTGAATAAGATCTTCCATATCGCAATTCAAGGCCTTTGCCAGCTTCATCAATAAATCGACGCTGGGTGTTCTCTTTCCATTTTCAATTTGAGAAATGGCTGCCACGGAAACACCGCAAATTTTAGCCAGATCCACGAGCGTCAGTTTCCTGTATTCGCGCCAGACCTTCAAGCGGCTTTTCCCGAAACACAAACGTTTTACAAAATCTTCACCATAGGTTTCTTCTCCTTCGGCAATGGCCGCCCTTACAACTCGCGCATCGCGAATATCTTCAAGCTCTTCCAGACGGCTGATGATTTTTTCCCATTCTTCAAACGGAACAATGGCGTATTCCGGTGCGCCTTTATGTTTAATGATTTGCACGTTCATTTATAAACATCTCCTCTCGATCCTATTTTCAGGACATAGACAATCAATTCTTTTTTGACAACGTCACAGATCACCCGCCAGTTGCCCACTCGTAGCCTCCAAAATGGTGAGCCTTTCAACCTTTTCCAGTCTCCCTTGTATCTACTTGGTTCCTTTGCGATTTTTTCAAGCTCCGCATGAATCCTCTGTGCAACCACTTCAGGCATCTTTAAGAATGTTTTAACGGCCTGCTTGCTGTACCTTATAGTAAACATGTTTATATGTTAACTCATTGTTAAATATTGGTCAACGTTATTTTAACATTTCTTCCTGTATTAGTGGCTTTTTACTTCAGCCACGCCATCACTTCCGCTGCACTCCCCAGCATCACAGGATTCTGCTCGTTGCCGGAAATTCTGCGGGACATATACGGCACGTTCTCTTTGAGAAACGCGTCCATCTCGCCCACGGTGATCTTCCGGTCACGGTTGGCATCCGCCTCACCCTGCAGCCCTTTGAAAAAATAATACGTGTAGAGCGAGTGGCGTTTTTCGGGATACCAGGAAGACACCTGATCCACGGCGGCGCTGGTTATCAACACGGCGTTTTTCGGTCCGCGATATTCGCTCTTCACTTTCAGAATGCCGGGGCTCACGTTCTTGAAAAGCATGCCGCGGTCGGAATTGCCGGAAAAACACGTATCCAGGACCACGGTAATCTTTTTGGCCGGAATTTTGGAGAGATTGTCGTAAAAGGTTTGCAGGCGATAGCCGTTGGTTTTCAAATCCTGAGGATTGGCATCGACCGGCACAAAGTAGGCTTCCTGCGTTTCCAGATCGGGCGCGCCGTGCCCGGTATAATAGACAAACACTTTCGACTTGCCTTCCTTCACAAGACGGAAAAGCCTGCCCTTGTGGTTTCTTTCATTGCCGAACAATTCATAAAATTTCCCGACCGTCGCGTCTTCCGCGTATAGGATATTGGCCGGGTCATAGCCCATCGTTCTGACCAGATATTCCTTCATCACCTGCGCGTCACGGACGGCAAATTCCACCTCCGGCAATCCCGAGGCTGAATAGTTGCGGTTGCCGATCACCACCGCCGCATCGAATTTCCCCGCCTTCTGCCCGTCGGGAATATTCATATCCACATCCACGGAAAGGCCGCCCGCCTTCGTGATCTCCTGCTTAGGCGCCGCGTCTTCGCCTTTGACCACAAATTCCTGCGCGCGGCGCTGCGGCGCGTTCATCGCCAGCGCCGGGTCTTTTTGCGCGTTGAACTTCGGGCGCGCCTCCGTCAGGTTCACGACGATGGGAATTTTTTCACCGCCGGCAATGCGGTTGTTGGTATAGAACATGAATTTGAAATCCCGGTATTTGCCGGTCGGAATCGCGCCCAGGTTAAAATGGGTCTGGGCGTCGCCCGCCAGAAAGACGTTTTGCCCCATCTGCACATCCGCCGCCACGCCGCGCGCGTCGCCGTGTCCCATGTTCTGCACGCGCACCGTCATTTCCACAATCTCCATCGGCTCCACGCGGCTGTTGCCGTTCTGGTCGTTGACGCGCATATCGGCGATGACCAGCCTGGGCGGCTCGAAGGCTTTCGTTTTGGCAGAACAACATCAGAATCATTGAGAAATGCTTGAGTATGGAAAACATGATGATCCCTCCGGAGCGGGAAGTGTGAGCAATGTAATAACTTTCGATAATCATTTCAAGCCTATTTCATGCAAACCAATGAAAAACTTGACATATGAACGATCGCTGATATGATGACGCCGAAAATAAAAGAGTAAAGAAGAACACATGAATGAACGGGGACAACTGCCGGTAACGCAATGGAAAATAAAGGATTCCGGCCCTAAAAACATAGAAGAATCGCTGGTGAAGGAATTCGGCGTCCACCCGATTGTTTCCCAGTTGATCCTAAATCGCCACGTGGACAGCCTGGAAGGCGCGCAACGCTACCTGCACCCTTCCCTCAACGACCTGCACAGCCCCTTTCTGATGCAGGACATGAGAAAAGGCGTGGCCCGTCTGCTGAAGGCGATCTACGACGAAGAAGACATCGTCATTTACGGCGACTACGACGCGGACGGCATCACCTCCGTTGTCATTTTGTACAAATTTATCAAACAGTTGACCGGCCGCGTCTCCTATTACATTCCGGACCGGGTTCAGGAAGGCTACGGGCTGAAGATTCCGGTCATCGATCAGTTCAAACAAAAGAATGTAAAGCTGATTGTCACCGTGGATTGCGGCATCTCCGATATCGAACAGATCGCCTACGCCAAATCCGCGGGCATCGACACGATCGTGCTGGACCACCACGAAATCGCCGATCAGCTCCCCCCTGCCGTCGCCTGCATCAATCCCAACCGCAAGGACTGCGCCTTTCCTTTCAAGCGCCTGGCCGGCGTGGGCATCGCCTTTAATTTTCTGATCGCGCTTCGCGGAACGTTGCGCAAAGAAGGTTTTTGGAAAAACGCCGAATATCCCAATCTCAGGGAACTCCTTGACGTTGTCGCCCTGGGAACGATCGGTGACATCGCGCCGCTTCTGGGGGAAAACCGGATTTTTGCCCGGATCGGCCTGGATCTGATGACGGAAGGCAGACGACCCGGAATCAAAGCCCTCAAGGAAGTCAGCGGCATTGACGGTCAGCTGATTGACTCCTTCAAGGCTTCTTTCTGCCTGATTCCCCGCATCAACGCCGCAGGCAGAATCGCTTCGCCGCTGGACGCCGTCGAACTGCTGCTGGCGGAGACGCTGGAAGAGGCCCGGCCGCTCGCGGAAAAACTGGATCTGCACAACCGCCGGCGTCAGGCCATGGAAAAAGACATCCTCAACGAAATCCTGGAGCAGCTCGGCGCGAAGCCCGATCTGGAAAACATCAACGCCCTGGTCTTTTCTTCCGAAAAATGGCACCCCGGCGTCGTGGGCATTGTGGCCTCGCGCCTGGTGGATCTCTTCAGCCGTCCGACCTTTGTCATCAGCCTCAAGGACGGTGTTGGAAAAGGCTCCGGCCGAAGCGTTTCGGATTTCAATATCCACAAGGGCCTGCAGCAGTGCGCGCCGCTGCTTCTTTCTTACGGCGGCCACTACCGCGCGGCGGGCATCTCCATTAAGGAAGATGACATCGATGAATTTGCCTGCATGCTGGATGAGATCATCCGCAACTCGGTGCAGTCCTCGGAAATGGTTTCTCAGACTCTGATTGACGCGGAGTGCCGCCTGCAGGACATCAGCCTGGATCTGATCCGGCAGATGTCGATGCTCGCGCCTTTCGGCAGTGAAAATCCGGAACCGGTGCTGTGCTCCAGGAACATCCGGGCGTCGTCTCCCGTCATTGTCGGCAACAACCACCTCAAAATGCGCTTGGTTGACGACAGCGCGTCCCTCAACGCCATCTGGTTCGGCATGGGCAAGCATCTCGGCGCGATCAACTCGGCCAACCTCGATGTGGTGTTTTCTCCGCAGATCAATTACTGGAACGGTTCATTCGATGTTCAACTGAAAATCAGGGACGCGGCCATTGTCGCCTGAGGAGCCTCCATGAATCAAGAGACCAGAGCAGCCCTGTTCAGCTTTCTTCTTTTTCCGGGCGGCGGGCAGATTTTTCTGAAGCGATACGCGAGAGGAATGGCTTTTCTGGCGCCAGCGGCAGCCGCGACACTTGCGCTGGCCTGGATGATTTTTCAGGTCGTTCTTGTTATCGTCCGGGAGGCGCTCTCGGGAGCCTCGGGGATGGACGGCGTCCTTCCGGGCATGAGGAACGGGCTCAGGTCGATCAACATGAACCTCGCTCTGTGGCTGCTGATTTTGATTTTGTTTTTGTGGATTTCTTCGACGATCGACGCTTATCGCCTCGGCAAAAAAGCAGAGCCGCCTACCACGTCCGCAAATCGATAATCATCTTCTGGTCCGGTTTGATTCCGCCCTTTTCCACAACTTCAAGGACATCGATTTTGACGGTGCATATTTCCTTAAATATCTTCTTGAAGTTATTCTCCCAACCATCGGAATTTACTTGAGAATTTATATTCTCGACCCGCAGCGTCAAAACGTCTTCATGGCCTTTGCGACTAACGATGGCCTGGAGGGGAAGGCCATCGAATTTGGCGGAAAGCAGCTTCATCTGACTGGGAGCGATAAAAAGACCGCGGACTTTTACGGCGTCTCCCGCTCTGCCCGCGATTCCCGCCAGCCGGAAGGATGTCCGGCCGCAGGAGCATTTCTTTGTAATCAGCCGGGATAAATCGCCTGTACCGAAGCGCAGAAGAAAGAAAATGTTGTTGAGGCGTGTCACGACCACTTCACCCAGTTCGCCCGGCGCGACATTTTTCCCCGTTGCCGGGTCAACAATTTCCACAATCGTTTCCTCGCAGATGTGCCAGCCGGATTTCGCACAGCATTCGTAGGCCACGTCCCCCACTTCGGTGGCGCCGTACATCTGAAAGGTTCTGATTCCGTGCTCTTTTTCAAACCTCTGCCGCAGCGAAGGCAGGAGCGGCTCCGCGGCAAAGCAGGCCTTCTTGACGCGAAAATCTTTTTTAAAATCAAAACCCAACTCTTTGGATTGGTCGATGATGGACGCGAGGAAACTCGGCGTGCCCACATAGGCCGTCACGTTGAGGTCCCGGATGAGCTGAACCTGAATCTGCGACGAGGATGTGCCGGAGGGAACCACCGTCGCGCCTACTTTGCGCAGACCGTTGTGGAACGTGAGACCCGCCGCCACCAGATGATAGGAAAAGGCGTTGAGCGCGATGTCCTTCGGCCCGATGCCGGCCGCGAAAAACGCCCGTGCCCAGAGATCATCGGTTTCGGATAAATGCGGCTCGTACACCGGCCCCGGAGAGGTGAAAACGCGGTCGACGGCGACGTCAGGGTTTTCCAGCCCTGCGTAGGGCGGCTTCTGCATCTCCATTTCCACCAGTTTCTCCCGGGAAGTTACCGGCAGAATTTCCAGATCCTCACGGGTTTTTATCCGGGCGGGATTGATTTTGTTCGCGTCCAATATTTTGCGGAGCGCGGGCGACTTCTGATAGCCCAGCCTAACCATGCGCGCCAGGAGCCTGTCCTGTCGGGATTTTCTTTCTTCAATACTCCAAGCTTCTTTTTCATCGTATAACCGCTTCATACCCTTCCCTCTGATGGTCTAATCATGCGTCCAGTGTCCAAGCGCCTTTGCCGTTCGCCGAACCGTATCGTTGTTTCGATTTTTTTTCAGGATATCCCTCCCCGCACTCGATCTTGCAAGCGAAAGACACGCCTTTCGCAATTCATTGACCAGCTTTAGACGATGAGCGACAACTTCGGGACTCATATCAATCTTCATGTTCCAGACTCCTGAGGTATTCAATATCATCCAAATCCTGCCCTGCCTTGCGCATGGATTTCAGCAGAATCAGACCCTGTGGAGAAACCACTTTCAACGGGTGTCCTTTCCAATCAACGGTAAGACGCGTCTCCCACGCCTGACGGGTTTCCGGGGTTGCCAAGAGCAAATCCACAATAAAATATTCCCCTGATTTTTTGTCCGCCTTGCTCAGCCGGTGAATAATAACCGCCCCCTGATTGAATTTCATCGGCGCAGAACTCATGGTATAGCCGATTTTTTGCAGCACTATCTTGGTTTTCGAAAGAAAATCCGGAAGAATCATCATATCAATATCGAGCGTTGCCCTTGGCTTTGCATAAATGGCAATGGCCAATCCGCCGCACAAGGCGTAATCAATGCCCGCTTGGTCCAATTTCAGAGA
>JAAZOZ010000313.1 GCA_012797505.1 Smithella sp.
GTATTACAAAAAGCGAAAATGTAGTGGCACAAGCTTGAGGTATGCCCGTAACTTGCCATTTTAACTGACTATTATTTTTGCTGCTGTCAAAGTCAGGACTGCAGGAGCCCAAGAATGGCGTATTTGATCGACATCCGTCTTTTCCTCTTTGCTTGGACCGAAGACTATATATTTTTTATATACCTGTCAACATTTTTTTCGCATAGTAAAAAATGCCCGAATTTCGACTTCAAGAATGGGGTCAAAATATCCCGAAGGCTGCCCGGCCGCTTTCTGCCGTTGCTACACTGAAATGGTAAAAGGTTTGTTAAAACATGGACATCTACAATTATTTCTTCCCTTTAATCATGCTTTCCAGCAAAAAACTTCCGTCGTCAAGAACTTCCGGAATGCCTTTGCCGGTCAACTCGCGGATTCTCCGCTGCGCGGTGATGGGGTCGAGATCATTTTTTCCAAACGCATCCAGCACGCTTTGCACCTTCTGCCAGTGGCGTTTGGATTCGGCCAGCGCCTGCGAGGAAAGACTGCCCTGCGCTTTGGCCTGCTCCATGAGGGGAAGCAGTTTGGTATTCATATCCTTGGCTGCGCCGCGGCTGGCTTCCTGAAGCGCCTCCATTTTGGACAGAGCGGGATCATGGAGCATGTGCTGCGTCTTGTAGCGGGTCACGTCGGCGCTCTGCCCGGCCCAGATGGACTGCACCTTGTTCTTGTCGGCGCCGAGCAGATTCAGATCGCGGTAGCTTTCCAGATTCGCGCTGGACGTCACCGTTTCCCAGGACTGTTTGGCGCTGCGTCCGGTCGTGTCGTGGTAGGCTTTGTTCCACGCTTTCTGCGCGTCGGTCTGCCATTTTTCAACGGTCTGGGCCTTGCCGTTTTGTGTCAGCCAGTTGTTGCGGACCATTTTGCCGTTTCCGGACGATACCCAGTTCGCCTTTTCCACAAGGCCGATGTCATAGTCCATGCCCACTGAGCCTGCGCTGGCGGAATTGCGGAATTCTTTGAGCTCCTGCTTGTTCCAGCCGCGGCGCTGCATCTCCTGATGGAATCTGGCTTCCGCTTCCGCGTGGTTGGCCTTCATATTGGCATTGTAAGCTTTCTGACTGTGGTAATCCCCTTTATATTTCAGGAAATTCTTTGCGTGCGGGCTGGAGTTGACGGCAGCGACCAGATCCCGCACCGCTTTCTGCTGCTTCAAAATCTCGGCGGCGGATGCCCCAGTCTTTCCCAAACGGTCCAAATCCCCCTGTGCCCGGGAAAAAGCTTTGGCCAGGGATTCTCCGTCCTGCCGCGCCTGTTTAAACTGTGCCTGGGCAAACTGTTCCTGTACCGTCGGTTTGGTTTTCGCGGCGGGCTGTCCCATTGCACCTCCTAGTTTTTTCGCTCCGTATTCGAAAGCCTTGCTGGAGATGAACGTGAAGGCTGCGTTTTTGGCCGCCCCTTTCCAACCGCCTTCCCGGTATCCTTTAAACGCGTCGGCAGCAACGGCGGTGGGTGTGGAATAGAAAAACGCCGCGCGGCTGACCGCTTCCACCGGCCCCCCTTCGACATAGCCCGTCACGCCCTGGTAGGCGATCATCACCCCCCGGCCCCCCATCATGGAAGTCACCGTAAGTCCGGTGTCCGCCGCCGTCTTGATATTTTGCGCGGCTTCCATTCCGAAATTGGCCCAGGCGGCCTTTTCATCTTCTCTGGCGCCGGCGGATAAATAATATCCCTGCACCTTCTCGTTGAGAGCACCAGCCACATTTTTTGCCTTCTCTTTATCGATGCTGGCCATGCTGGACAAGGGCAGTTGTCGTTTGATGAATTCCCGCGCTTTTTCCGCTTCATCGCCGGGCAGCATGCCGGCCAGACGATTCAGCGCCGCGGTGGTCCGTTGAAAATCCTCCATGCGCCGCTGATTGTCCTTGATGTTGTTGATGAACTGCGCCTGAGCGTAATCGTCAAACGGCGTCCGTGTGTGAACCATTTGCCCGGTTTGCAGCGAAGCCATCAAATCTTTTTCCGCCTGAACGTCCGAGCGCGCCGTCAGAATGCGGAATTCCAGCGCCGAGCGCCGCACGGAGTCGGTCTCGCGGGCAAGCTCCTCCTGGTCTTTGGCCATATTTTTCTCGATGATTTTTATATTCGCCAGATGAAAA
>JAAZOZ010000314.1 GCA_012797505.1 Smithella sp.
GTTGATGGGTTCGCTGCTCATTGCTTTGTTTTGGCTTTGATCTTTTCGCGGCTTACGATGAAGGAATAGTTAATCTCGTCATTCTTCTTGAATTTTGCTCCTATATCAATTCGTGAAGAACAATTACATCTATGTGCTTTATCTTTTTGAAAGAGTCGTCATTGGTTATGAATGCGTCAGCGCCGTTAATCAATCCGGTGGCCAACTGAATAGCGTCAGGAATCTTCAACTTGTGGGAGGCTCTCAGTCTGGCCGCCTCCATCGCAATATCGTTATCCACGTCAGCCAAAAACAAATTGTCGGCGTCATGGAGAATTTCGCTGTATTTCTTGATCAGGTCATTATTTTTTTCTTCCAGTGGTTTGATCAGAACTTCTATGAGCGTTATGTTGGAGGTAAAGGCAAGGAGATTCCCTCTGCTTATTTCCTGAAACAGGGGTTCGATGATGCTGATGTATGTTGGATTTTCTTCAATGAAATAGATGAACGGTGCCGTGTCCAGGGCAATGGTTTGAGCATTTTTCAGCAAGTTCAATAATTTCACTCCCATTCCTCCCGTAGTTTGTTTACGTATTGCTGGGCGTCAATGCCGCTCCATATTTCTTTTCCGCATCCTTTTAATTCCAGAATGTCCCGCTTTTTTTGCGCAGTTCGGTCGCCCTTCTTCATCAGGCGAACCATGTCGAGTATTTTTCTCTGATGAAGCAGCGGTAGAGCGCTGATTTCATGTTGCAATTCTTTGGCTAAAAGATTGCGTGTTCTCATATTGTCGTCCCCCTAATTCATCTTATCAGGATAATCTATGGCAACCTCCCGGGCTTCCTGTTCATTGTTGCAGTCAGGGTGTCAGTATTGGTAAAGGTTCCCTTGATGGCCATATTTTCAGGCTATTTATACAACTTTTCATCTGTACTGTCTAAATAATTCGCGTGGCCTTTTCTATTCTCTGCCCCGCGTCGGCAATCTGAAGGTTCTGCAATGGACTTCACCGTTAACGACAACGGAATAGTCGCGCCGGTGATTCAATTGATAATTACCACCTTCCATTGTAATAAAATCCAGCCTGCAACCAGCGCCGCCAGGACCAACAATCCAATAAGAATTTTTTTGTAACGCGCCATTGGGCACACCTCCCGTGCAGAGTGAAAAGCCGAAGGCGGCTTTGCTTTTTCATCAAGCGCCTTGCCGCCTCCGGCTGTTTGTTTGCCGGGAGCCTTGTTTGACGCGGATCAGAAACGTTTGCCTGCTTGAGCAAATCGGCTTCCCGCATTCCTTTTTTTCTTACGCCTGGGTCGCTTCCAGTTTTGTCTTCAATTGTGCGATTTCTTTTTCCTGCCGCTCTGATTTGAAACGGTAATACTCCGCTTCGCAGGTTTCGCCAAACTTTGCTCCCGCGCCGCCGCCGATAATGACGCAAGCCAGTTTGCCCATCAGCGTCAGCGGCTCCACGGCCAGAATCGCCACAACCGCACCCGCTGCCAATCCGGTGATTTTCCCGTCCATTTTCATCGCTTGACCTCCTTTGTGTCATTAATATGATGGGTTGAGAACAATTTCCTCAATGGTGAAGTATGCGGTATTTCCCATCTCCATATTGAAACTGCCCTTGAACGCCACACGGCTGCCGATTTGGATGCTCTCATACTGCTGCTTCACCGTGTCGTTGATTTTGAATCTGGACAATTCTCCATGCACCTTTCCGCCTGAGGCCCCCAGAATAATCCAGACTTCATTATGATCCACTCTTTTTGTCGCCACCTGGCCGACAATGGTAATCGGCTGGCTGCCCAGTTTCATGTTTTTTGAAAAATAATCGTCAACGGTGATTACCGAAGGAACTTTTTCTTTCATGGAGGCGTCCCACGCGGCTACATTGACGGGTCCATCATAGACGTCGCCCCGGCCGACGCCGTAGGATTTGTTGAGCAGATTGATATCCGCCTCGACGGTTATCTGGTCATTGATTTTAAATACGCCTTCAGGGATCGGGTTGTTCAACATAATCTGGAGGTTCTTATCATCGTATCCCATGAAGAGGTAGGTTACTTTATCCCCCTGTCCCATGGCGTCTTTTGGAACCTCCAGTTTCTTGACATAACCAGTGATCAGGCGGCTGCCGCTCCAGTTGGTGGTATCCTCAAAGATCTGCTGAACCGAGATGGACTGCCGCCCGTTCGGGTCGGAGACATAGGCAGCTTTTGAGGATTTGACAACCGAGGAAGAGCTTTCCTGGCGCGATGATTGCGTGCTTTCCCGCACACCATCTTTTTTGCCTCCCGCGTTGAAAATCAGGATCAATACGAAAGCCGCCAGCAGGGTGCCGCCGATCTTCCAGCCTTTGGAGAAGACATTCGATTTCCACAATCCGTAAAGGCCGACGGGCCATAAGAAAATATACAGCAAAAGGACCAGTTTCTTTTTGTCATACCATTTCGTCTGCTCTTCCGTCATTTTTATATCCTCCTTATATTTAATGGTTTGTTGCTGATCAGGCAGTCGTCGCTGTTTCGCTTCACCAGCGGCCCCAGAAAGGTTTCGAGCTGCTCATTGGTCAGCTCTTCGCTGTAGAAATTGATGTCAACTTCTCCTTCCTCCTCTTCCATCCTTTGAAAGTAATGCCAGACCTTTTTCCTGTTACCCAGGCGGTAGTAATGTTCGATCAGCGCCGTGGCCATGACGCTGCAACCCATGTACGCCATCGCCTTTTCCATGCAGTTGACTGCCTGTTCGGTTTCTCCCAGCGCCTTCAGGTAAAGGCCCAGATAGGTCAGGGCGATCCAGAGATCGGGCTTCAGCTCCACGGATTTTTCCAGAAGCAGGATGGTCTCGCGGGAGAGCTTCTTCCTGCGGATCTGGATGTCCGCCAGTTGAAAATAATCCCAGGCGTCTGCCTGCCCGGAGGCGATGCGCTTCTTCAGTTCACGAGCCATCGGGGCAAAAAGTCCCAGGTTGCCCCGGAAGCAGGGCCCCCGGATTTCTCCTCTTGCGCCATAGCGATAGAGGCCGGCCGGCTTGCTGAAGTAGGCGTCGCCGGTATAATAGACAAAGAGGTTCTCCTGCGAATCACCGGTCATGCTGTTGGGATACAAACCCGGACGCGGAGGCTCGATGTCAAAGAGCAGCCGGCCATCCCCGTTAAGAATGCGGACAAGACCGCCTTCCATGCCGACTGCCAGTTTATCTTCGCCCTGGGCGCACATCGAAACGATGCAGTTCTCATTGGTAGTCGCGTATTTTTCCTTATAGTCGTGTTTCTGCACCGGACTGCCGTCCGTCAGATAAAACAGGCCTTCCTGCCGGTTGCGACCAAGCGCATCGATGGAGCGCACCCAGCGGCCCTCGTAGGTATAAACGTGGATAAAGCAAAAATTATGGTCGGCCAGATACAAAAGCCCGTCGCGGGCGACCATTGCCGAAGGTCCGGCCGGCGCCTCAAAATGGCGGAGATATTTTCCGTCGCCGTCGTAAACGATGACATCGTTGTTGCAGCATTGGCAACCCTGGCTGATAAAGATCAGATCGCGCGATTTGGAGTAGGCCGCCCCGAGCATGTGAAGGCTGCCGACAGCTTTGCCAAAATAGTCGCCCGACTTGCGGCAGTGGTCACCCTGCCGGTCAATGTCCCGCACAAAATAGGGCTTCTTGCGCGGTTTCCTGCGCATTGTCCAGCGGCTGTCATGACCCATTAATCGTTTCCGGTAGATCTTATTCCCCTGCCGGTCCACCTTGGTCAGGTAACCCAGTTCGGTGGCCAGGATGAAATGGCCCTGCTGGTCGCGGGCAACAAAGAGGGGATCATAAGGGCTGGTCACGGGCCTTCCCCGATCGCTGAACAGCCGGACACTTTCCTTCAGCCGCAGGGTCTTGCCCCCGAAGCAATACAGGAAAGGCCCGCCGATCTCGGAAGAGCTGTCGGCAAAGAAGACCCACAGGTCATCTCCGTTATCGCTGTAAAGCCCCAGACTGTTCAAGGCACTCTCCACAAAAATGGGCCAAGCCACTTCAGGGCGTCCGGCCCAAAAACGAGAGAGACAAAGAGCATGGCCAGCGCCAGAAACAGCAGCAGGAATTTTACTTCACGGGTGATGATGGACATGGCTTGATCCTCCCTTTGGTTGCCATATTAACCATGAAAAGGGCGCTTGTCAAGATAAATCATCAATATATTCAATAGGTTAGGAGTGTTTTCATATAGAAGTAACGATTTCTATATGAAACCGGCCGAATATCAAAAAATAATACCGAAGACCTTGATATCTTTGGTCTTTACAAAGATGATGGCCAAAAGTGAAAAACAAAAAATTCGAAAAGATTTTTTCTGGATTCCGGCTAAAAATCTGCCGGGATGAAGGAGGGGAGATTGTGCCTTCCCCTAAAGGGATTTTTTTCATATAGAAATAGTATTTCCATAGGAAAATTATCATATCTATATGATTATATTGATAATTTATATTTACTTTTTGCCCGGCTTTGTGTATCCTGCCTGCATCATTACGGGTCAAGCGAGGTTCCGGGAAATGAAAAGAATCCTTATTCTGTCGTTGGCGGTTATCTGTCTGGCGGCGGCAAACGCGCAGGCGGTGGTCATTACCGGGTCGGGAACAACCAAAGAAGAGGCGATTCATAACGGTCTGCGCGATGCCGTCGAAATGTACACCGGCACACTGGTTTATGGGGTAACGGAGGTTGAAAACTACACATTTCAGAAGGATCAGATCGTGGCATCTTCCCTGGGCTATGTGAAGCACTACCGGATCATCCGGACATCCAGGGTGGATGATCTGATTCATGTAGTAATGGATGTTACGCTTTCTGAAGACAAGATTGA
>JAAZOZ010000315.1 GCA_012797505.1 Smithella sp.
TCATTTTGCGGTTTGTCTTTGCCGGCCGTTATGATCCTTGCCGGCCGGCCCCGTCGCCGCAAATGAAACAGGGAAGGGGGCTCTTTACACCCTGCGGTCGTTTGACTTCGTCATCTTTGACAAGCGCTGTCGCGTATGTTAGGAGTTCACCGCCTAAAGCAGGCGGCGCCTGTTGTCCGGACAGGAAGAGGAAACTTTTATGAAAAACCGTTTTATACAAAACCTGCGGGCCTGGATCGCCCTTTCCCGTCCGCCGTTTCATGCCGTCGGCATCCTGCCCTTTTTTCTGGGGACTTTTCTGGCTTACCGTTTGGAAGGCGCTTTTCATCCGGAAGTTCTTGCTCTTGGCGTTTCCGGCGTTATGTTGATTATGCTGTCCGCCTATCATTCGGGCGAATACTTCGATCAGAAAGAAAACGCCATCTCCTCCCGGCTTCACTCCAATCCCTTTGCCGGAGGCAGCCGAATGATTCCCGAGGGAAAAATACCGGCCCGTGTTGCCTTCTGGACAAGCATGGCCGCCATTCTCCTTGCTTTGCTCATCGGAATCGTTCTTCAGTTTGTCTGCAGGACCGGTCCCTATACGCTGTTTCTGGGCTTGCTGGGAGCGCTCCCCGGCTTTTTCTACTCCACCGAACCCGTCCGGCTGGTCAAGCGGGGCCTGGGAGAGGTCCTTATCGGTTTCTGCTACGGCTGGCTGCCCGTGGCGTCGGCGTATTACATTCAAACCGCCTCGATCGCACCCGTCATCCACTGGCTGTGGCTGCCGATCGGTTTTTCCATTTTTAACGTCATTTTTCTCAACGAATTTCCCGATTACGAAGCGGACGCCGCCGCGGGGAAAAAGAACTTGCTTGTTCGCATCGGCAAATCAAAAGGAAAAGTCGTTTATATCCTTTGCAATCTGCTGACCTGCCTGACGATGCTGTGGCTGCCCTGTTTCGGGGTTCCTTTTCAGGTGGTTTACTTTTGCCTGCCGGCGGTCGCCATCGCATTGCTGATTGTTGTTGAGATGCTGAAAAACCGCCACGAAGACCCCCGATGTCTGCAAATCTTATGCGGCTTGAATGTTGCCGTCAATATCGGAATGTCTCTGGCGTTGATCCTGGCTTATGGGTGAGGATCGGATGAAACAAAAAAAAGTAAACGCATTCTATCGCCCCCCCTCTCTTCTGTTCAGACAGTTGGGAAGCGCTCTTCTGATGGGGTATCTGACCGGATGGCGCAGTTTCCCCGGCTGGCTTCTCCGGCACGGTTTTTCGTCCATGCCCGTCGCCAACGGCGCACGGGGCATGGGATGCATCGGCTATCCGGGGCATCCCGTATGGGAAGTCACCGGCGCCTGCAATCTGCGCTGCATCCACTGCCATGCCACAAGCGGACAGGCCGCGGCCGACGAGCTGTCCACCGATGAGGGCAAAAAACTCATCGATCAGCTTGCCGCCGAAAGCGAATTTCGCACCCTGATTTACACGGGCGGCGAGCCGCTCGTGCGCCCCGATATTTTCGAACTATTGAGGCACTCTCAAAAAGCGGGCCTGGCCAATATCATCGCCACCAACGGGACGCTGATCGACGAGGAGATGGCTTTCAAACTCAAAGACCACGGGGTGGTCTGCAATGCCATCAGTTTTGACGCGGCCAATCCGTCCATCCACGATATGGTAAGAAACAAGGCCGGCTCCTTTGACCTGGCCATGCGCGCCGTTGTAGCCACGAAAAAAGCGGGCATTTTGCTGCAGATCAACACAACGGCCATGGAGTACAATATGCCGCATTTGCCGGAGCTGATCGATTTTGCGGATTCCAGCGGGGCGGGCATCCTGTTGATGTATCAACTGGTCGCGGTGGGACGGGGTGAAAAAATTGAAAAGGCCACACTCAAGAAAACCGCCAATAAGTATTTGAGCGAGTTGATTTCCCTAAAGCAGAAAACCGCCAAAACGATCATTGAACCGGTGGCCGGCCCCCAGTACTGGCCGTTTCTGCTGGAAAAGGGCGGCATCCGCGGCGGTCTTCCTCTCAAGCTGGCCGGACAGGTATTTCACGGCTGCTCCGCCGGACGCGGATTTGTCTATGTCAAGGCCAACGGCGACGTCTGGCCTTGTCCCTTTGTCGAGGTGAGCGGCGGCAACATTCGGGGAAAAAGTTTTCATGACATCTACACCGGCTCCACGTTGTTCAACGATTTGCGCCGTCGCGAAGAAAAGTTGAAGGGCCTTTGCGGTGAATGTCCATACAAAACCGTCTGCGGCGGCTGCCGCGGACGCGCCCATGCCTACAGCGGAGATCCCCTGGCGGAAGACCCCCGCTGCTTCATCCGGGAAAGAAGCAGGCCCGCGGAAAAGGGCCTTGGAAAAACAATAAAAACATGCAGTTCAGAACATCCCGACATTGAAGCGGCTTACAGGGACACCCGCCGGCGTCCGGCAACAAACCCGGGGCGGATGAGGGCGCTGCCGGATGAGCAATAGGGGACAACGGCGGATCTTTCCCGTTTCGGTCCGCTACTTCCCCAGGCAGTCGGATTTTCCGCTTCCTTTTCCTTCCGTATCCTCTTTTTTCAAGACGCCGTCTTCAAAGGTCAGGGCGTAGATATAATCCTGACTGCCGCAGTTGTAGTACCAGACCTCCGCCTTGCTGCTGCTTTTTTTTGTTTTTTTGTTCTTCACCGTGACCGTGGAAGTCTTGTTTTTATCGCTCTGTTTTTCTTTCGCGGTCGGCTTTCCGCAGACGATGAGCACCCGCGCTTTGGAGTCGCCGGCGGAAACCATGCCGGAGCCGCAGCGAAAGGCGGAAGCGTCGCCTGCCGCCAGACAAA
>JAAZOZ010000316.1 GCA_012797505.1 Smithella sp.
TGACAGTTACGCTTGCAGTGAGGCGCGGCAAATGATAAAAGCCGGCAGTCATTTTTTTAAGAAAGGTTTTGAGACGTTTGCATGAAGAAGAAACTGATTGCCCTGATCGCCCGTTCCGTTGAGGCCTGCAACGGCAAGGGCTTGCTGCCGGAGGTGGATCTGTCGCGCATTGAAATCGAAGTCCCGGCCAATCCCGAACACGGTGACTACGCCTCCAACGTGGCCATGATTCTGGCCTCCCAGGCCAAACAAAACCCCCGAAAGATCGCCCAGTCGATTTTGGAAAACCTGAAGGATTCGGAAGGCCTCCTGGAAAAGACACAAATCGCCGGCCCCGGATTTTTGAATTTTGTGCTCAAAGACGATTTATGGCGCAACGTGCTGCGGGATATTCTGGAGCAAAAGGACCGGTTCGGCTGCCTCCCGATCGGTGAAGGAAAAAAGATCCAGTTGGAGTTTGTCAGCGCCAACCCGACGGGGCCTCTGCATATCGGCCATGCGCGGGGGGCGGTGGTGGGCGATGTTCTTTCCAACCTGTTGGCGGCGACCGGCTACGCCGTCTCCAGGGAATATTACATCAACGACGCGGGAAACCAGATGAACAATCTGGGCAAATCCGTTCTGTATCGCCTGCGGGAGCTTGCGGGGGAAAAAATCGAATTTCCGGACAACTGCTACCAGGGAGAGTATATCAGGGAAATCTCCGGGGATATCTTCCGGAAGGAAGGCAGTCGTTTTCTTGGCGAAAACGAGGACGAAACGATCGAGCGCTTCAACGAAATCGCCGGCGCCGTCATTCTGGACGGGATCCGGCGGGATTTGAAGGATTTCGGCGTGACCTTCGACTGCTATTTCAGCGAAAAGGAACTGTACAGGGAAAACGGCGTCGGGCGTCTTCTGGACGACCTGAAGAAACAGGGCTTTATTTATTCCGACGGGGAGACGCTGTGGTTTAAAACCACCGCCTACGGAGACGACAAGGATCGTGTTGTGATCCGGAAAAACGGAGAGCCGACCTACTTCGCGGCCGACATCGCCTATCATGCCGACAAGTTTTCCCGCGGGTTCGACACGCTGATCGACATCTGGGGAGCGGATCACCACGGATACATCCCCCGCCTTCAGGCCGCGATTCAGGCGCTGGGCCGCGATAAGGACGATCTGAAAATCATTCTGGTGCAACTGGTCAATCTGCTGCGGGCGGGCGAACCGGTGGCCATGTCCACCCGCTCCGGCGAATTCGTCACCTTGCGCGAAGTGCTCGACGAAGTGGGAAAGGACGCCGCGCGCTATCATTTTCTGATGCGCCGGTCGGACAGTCATCTGGATTTTGACCTGGAGGTCGCCAAAAAGCAGTCCAACGAGAACCCGGTCTTTTACGTCCAGTATGCCCACGCCCGAATCTGCAGCATTCTCCGGATGGCGCAGGAGCGGGGAATGTCCCTGCCGGATTTCGCGGCGATCAAGCCTTCTCTGCTTGTCGAACCGGAGGAAAGAACGCTGATCAAAATGATGGCGCGCTATCCCGAAATGCTGGAAGGCGCGGTCAAAACCCTCGAGGTTCACCGCATCACCTTTTACTTAAACGAGCTGGCGGGCTTGTTTCACGGCTACTACAACAAATACAAGGTGGTCACGGACGATGCGGCGCTTTCGGCCGCGCGCCTGGCGCTGGTCGAGGCGGTGCGCCAGGTGCTGGTCAATGCGCTGAAGATAATGGGCGTGGGCGCGCCTGTAAAAATGTAGGGAGAAGCCATGGGCTCGGGGAACATCAGGAAATTTGAAATACGGCTGGGGCAGACCGGATTGACGGTTTTGATCGTCGGAATGGTTGTTCTGTTGTGCCTTTCCTTCCTGTTCGGCGTCGGGGTGGGGAAAAACATCGACACCTATCCCGAAAAAATTTCTTCCCTGCCGCAGCGCTTTCTGGCGCTGTTCTGGCGGCCGGCCAAGGTTGCATCCGGACAGAAAACAGCTCCGGGCACACAGGCGAAGCCGGAGCAGGACAATGTGGATCTGACGTTTCATCAGGCCCTGACCAGTTCCAAAACCGTGCCGATTCAACCTCAGCCGGAGGCCAAAAAGACGATGGAGGTTGAAGCTTTCGCGGACGGCAAAGCCGCTTTGCCGGCGCAGCCCCCGTCTGTGCGCCAACAGGAAAATGCCGCGTTGGCAAAGAGCGAAGCGGCGGGGCAGAAGAAGGATGTCAGTGAAAAAACCGCCGCGGACAGCAAATCCAAAGGCAGGGAAACCGCTTCGGCCTCCGGATCCTATCAGGTGTATGTGGCGTCCCTGAAGGACAGGGCAAAGGCCGATCAGATTCACAGGATTGTCTCCCGGGCGGGGTATGCGTCGAAAGTTGTGAAAGTGGACCTTAAAGAGAAAGGCCTGTGGTATCGTGTGATCGCCACGGGATTTGATTCAAAGGCCAGGGCCGAGGCCGCGGCCGATAAGCTCTCAAAAAAGGCCAGGACGAAATGCGTTGTCCGTCCGGCTGCGCCCGACAGGGTCA
>JAAZOZ010000037.1 GCA_012797505.1 Smithella sp.
GGCGGACCTGCAGGATCATTCTGGTGGTCAAAGATAGAATATGGGTTGGCGTTCGCAAATGATGCTCCTGAGACGCAAGTTGGACCGAAGATTCTTTAGCACAGGACGGTTTGGTTCTCAAGGCCGGGCAGATGGATTGACCGTTTTCTTGCATTTGTGATAGCTGTGTTGTCCAAGGAGATGCCGGGATGGATCAGACGACGATGGAGGCCGATGTTGTTGTGGTGGGCGGCGGAGCGGCGGGGCTCATGGCCGCCGGACGGGCGGCCGAGCGAGGCGCCCGGGTGCTGCTTTTGGAAAAAATGGAGGGGTGCGGCAAAAAAATTCTGGTCAGCGGCAAAACCCGCTGCAATCTGACCAACGCCGCGGACCTGAAAACCTTTATCGCCATGTACGGACCGAACGGACGTTTTCTGCATGGCGCGTTTTCACGCTTTTTCCGTTCCGAACTGCTGGCGTTTTTTGAACGGTACGGCCTCGCGACCAAAGTGGAGCGGGGCGGCAGAATTTTTCCCGTTTCCGACGACGCCCGCGACGTGGTGCGGGTTTTTCAAAAATACCTGACGGAGCATCGCGTCCGCAGGCTTCTCCATGCCCGGGTGACTTCCGTGGCGCTTCGTCCGGATTCCCTCTTTGTCGTTGAGACAACGGGCGGCCGCTACCTGGCTTCGTCGGTGATTCTTGCCGCCGGCGGCGCCTCCTGGCCGGCTACCGGCTCGGAGGGCGACGGCTATGCCTTGAGCGCCGCGCTGGGGCACACCATCGTCAAACTCAGGCCGGCGCTGGTTCCGCTGATCGTCCGGGAACAGGCGCTTGCCCGGTCGATGCAGGGCGTGTCTCTGCGCAATGTCCGCGCCACGGCGTTTCAGGGAGAAGCGGGAACGATAGACGCCGCGCTTGCGCCGCCATGTGACTATGGCCGCGGTGAAAGCAAAAAACCCCGGCCGCCGCTCATCGAAAGCCGGTTCGGCGAAATGCTGTTTACCCATTTCGGCCTGGGCGGGCCGATTGTTCTGCTTTTGAGTCTCGCCGTGGTGGACGCCCTTGAGCGGGGGCCGGTTTCCATCCTGATTGATTTAAAACCCGCCGTGACCCGGGAGCAGCTCGGCAAAAGACTGCAAAAGGATTTCAATGACTTCGGCAAAAGAAAAATAGCGACGATCTGGAAGGACTATCTGCCGGCCAAGATGGTCGGCCCGCTTGCGGCTCTTTCCGGCGTGGACGAAAACAAGCCGGCGAATCAGGTCGGCGCCGCTGAGCGAGAGAAAATAATCGATGTGCTCAAGGCGCTGCGGTTCAACATTCAGGCCCCGCTGCCGCTGGCCAAAGCCATTGTGACGGCGGGCGGCGTTGCGCTGGACGACATTGATCCGCGAACGCTGATGTCGAAGAAAGTCCCCGGCTTTTATTTTTGCGGCGAGGTGATGGACATCGACGCCGACACCGGCGGCTATAACCTGCAAGCCGCATTCTCCACCGGATATGTGGCCGGAGAAAACGCCGCGGCCTTTGCCGCCGCAAAGAACCGTTCCTGAGAAAATTTTAGAACATTACAAACACGGGCGATAGGCAATGGGCAATAGGCTATAGGCGATGGGGCGGCGGCACGAAGAAAAAGCTCGTCATTTTTCAATCATTTCCCGAATCTTCCGGGATAATTCGGCCATCGTGAAAGGTTTCTGGATAAAGCCCTTGCAACCTTCGGCCATCATGTCTTTTGCCTGGCTGTCCAGACTGTAGCCGCTGGAGAGCAGCACGTTTACGGCGGGGTTCCGGCGCCGAAGCGCTTCAAACGTTTCTCTGCCGCTTAAATCCGGCATGATCATGTCCAGGATGACCAGATCGACGCTCTTGGCATTGCGTTGAAAAATATCAATGCCCTCCCTGCCGCCGCCGGCGGTCAGGACAATGTATCCCAGCGCTTCCAGCATTTGCCGGCCGACATCAACAATCATTTCTTCGTCGTCAATGATCAGGACGGTTCCCCGGCCCCGCTGGGGCCGGCTTTCCGGGTGATCTTCCTCTTCGGTTTTTTCCTCCGACGCCGGAAGATGGATGGTAAAGGTGCTGCCGACACCTATTTCGCTTTCCACGCCGATGAATCCGCCGTGATTTTTGATGATTCCGTAAACAGAGGCCAGACCGAGCCCCGTGCCCCGCCCCCGCTCCTTGGTGGAAAAAAATGGCTCGAAAATGCGGGATCGCGTGGATTCATCCATTCCGACTCCCGTGTCCCTCACCGTCAGCTTGACAAATCTGCCCGGCGTGACGCCGAAACCGGCCACATCCTGGGCGCCCAGTTCGGTATTTTCCACCGCAATATAAAGATTTCCTCCGCCGGGCATTGCCTGCCACGCATTCACGAAAAGATTGAGCAGCACCTGATCCATCTGGCCTCGGTCCACGTCCACATGCCAGAGGTCTTTTTCCGCGGTATGGTGGATGGATATTTCTTTTCTGGTTCTGCCGAACATTTCCGCGCTGCGGGCGGCGAATTTGCCAAGGTTGGTCGTCCGGACTTCGTATTTGCCGCCCCGGGCGAAGCCCAGAAGCTGCCGGGTCAGATCGGAGCCTTTCTGGACATATTCTTCCATGTTCTTGAGGCGTTCATGGAAGGGGTGCCCCTGATCGATATGCATGAGCATCAGGGAAATATTTCCGAGGATGCCCATCAGCAGATTGTTGAAATCGTGGGCAATGCCGCCGGCCAGTGTTCCGATGGCCTCCAGCTTCTGCGCCCGCAAAAGCTGGCTCTCCATAGCCTTCTTCTCCGAAATATCGATGAGAAATCCCCGAAACCCCACCGTTTTCCCTTCTTTGAAAATGGGGGAGGTATGCACCATGACCGGAAACCGCGTCTTGTCTTTTTTCTGTGCGACGTATTCGTTGAGCCCTGAAGATTCTCCCCGGATGATTTTTTGAAAATTCGCCCGCGCACGCTCCCGGTCGTCCGGAGCCAGAACATCCGTGAGCGACAGACCTTTTTTCATGTCGTTGCGGGTGAAACCGAACCGGTCAAAAGACGGTTCGTTGACAAAGGTGAACGTTCCGTTCAAATCCGCTTCAAAGACGGTTTCCGGCAGCAGGCGGGCCATGTCCCGAAACCGTTCTTCGGATTGCCGCAGGTCGTCTTCCGCTTTTTTGCGGTCGGTGATGTCGAACAGGGAGGCCACGCTGTTGGTTGTGCCGGGGATCATATCGACGCTGAGGAAGAAAGACCGGATGTCTCCCGATTGGGTCAGTCCCCGGAATTCATAGGTGGAGGGAACGGATTCGGGATGGATTCTCCTTTGCACATGCCTTTGTTTCATGACTTCCACGTCTTCGTCAACGACGAATTGAGTCCAGGACATTTTGTTTTCAACGTTTTTCTTGGAATATCCCATGGTTTTTTCGAAATTGGCGTTCACGGACAGAACGGTCGTGTCCTCAGCCAGAATCATGTTGGCGGTGGCCGTGTGTTCAAAGATCGCCCGGTAATACTCCTCGCTCTTTTTCAGCGCTTCCTCGGCTTTCTTTCGTTCCGTGATGTCGCGGGTAATGCCGAGGATTTCCTGCGGCCGGTTGTGTTCATCATAGAGAAGGGAGATTTTGACTTCCGTCCAAATCGTAGAACCGTCCTTGCGGAGCATTTCCACTTCAATATTTTGAGTCCATCCCCGTTGGTGTCGCTGTCCCCCGGTTTCCAGAGAAAGCTCCCGGGAGAGGATGTCCAGCACCTTCCGGTAGGAATCCGGCGTTAGAACCTCTTCCAGAGGCTGTTTCATGGCCTCTTCGGGAGTGAATCCGCGCAGATTTTCCACGGACGGGCTGACATAAACGTGCTTCAACCGCATATCCAGCACCCAGATGACGTCCGTCAGATTTTCCGCCAGCAGCCGGTAGCGTTTTTTACTTTCCCGGAGGTTTTGCCGCGCCCGAAGTCTTTCCGCTTGAGAAGCCGCGGCCACCCCGGACTTCATCATGGATCGAGCGCGTTTCTGGCTTCCGCCGATCGTTCCGGCGCTTCCTTGCTCTTCCGGATTCGGCCCCGTGTTTTTTTCGCCCCGGTTTTTTTTGACAGGCTGTTGGTTCATCGTATTTCCCCCGCCGCTTCGCCGATAAATCCGAAACGCGACATGACATAAAAGTTACTTCGGCTGATATTTCTCCAGCAGTTCTCCCAGAAGGGATGCAAGTTCCTTCATATACGTAAGCACCTCATCGCTTGTCCGGTCCGGAAATCTGCCGTATGAAAATAAAATTCCGTTCAGAGCGACAAAAAAGAGATGGGAAAATTTCCTGACGTTACCGGAAGAGATGTATTGTTGAATGATCATATCAAATTGTTCAAATAACTTCCGGGCCGTCTCGACCAATTGATCAATCGATTCCTGAGAGGTAAATTGGGCATACAGCATGCTGTGTTGAACCATTCTCAAATATTCATAGTTTTTTGAGATAAAGTCGATATAGGCCACAGCGGCAGTCTGAATGGAGGGGTGATCCTCGGCAACCAAATCACTAAACACTTTAATCAGTCTGTCCGCTCCCCGCAGGGAAGCTGCCAAAAAAAGTTCTTCTTGATTCTCGAAGTAGTTGTAGATCGAACCCGGTGAAATGTTGGCCTCCCGGGCGATTTCCCGCATGTTGGCCTTGTTGAAGGTTTCGGAGGCGAAAACGCGCTGTGCCGCATCCATGATCAAATTGCGTCGGACCTCCCATTCCTGTTGTTTTAATTTATTAAAGGTTTTTTTCTCTTTCATAGGCAAATTTTTCGCTTCGAAGGCAGATGATTTTTTAAGCCGAACCATATGGCATTTCATTTCTTTTGGCAAGCGAATTCCTGTAACAACATGTAAATACTACGGAATATAAAATATTATTTAAATTTGTTGACAAACTGAACAAAGTTCAGATAAATAAACGTAGTTCAATTCATTGCTTGTTTGAACAAAATCTTTCTCAAGGAGGCAATATGAACATCACAGCGAATTTCAGCAAACCTCAAGGGCGGTATTCGAATAACGTAATCAGCAGCATTCGAATGAATTGTGCAAAAAATCGGGAGATGCCGGCATTAATCTGTGAGGACCGCACTGTTTCATGGGAGCAGATGTGGGACCGTACGGCGCGATTGGGAAACGGATGGATGGATTTAGGAATGACCAAGGGGGATCGCCTGGCTATTTATCTGAAAAACAGCATTGAATTTTCTGAAACCTTTATATCGACCTATCACTCAGGCGTCATTAAGACACCGGTTAGTTCAGGACTGAAAGCCGCCGAATTGGCCCATCAGTTGAATGATTCCGGCGCCTGCGCCGTTGTCACCTCTCCCGAACTCCTCGATGTGTTGATTGCCGCAAAACCCAATGTGCCAGCATTAAAACATGTCATCGTCACGGGCAGTAATGTCACGAAGGATCACATTTCCTATGAACAATTGATCCGGGAGTCTTCGCCCGAAGACAGGGGAATGGAAGTATCCCCCTACGACATTGATATGCTCCTTTATACGTCAGGCACGACGGGGTTTCCCAAAGGAGCCGTCCGCGGCGTCATGGAGGATTATCATACCGGCGTCACCGTTTGCATCGATTGGAGAATCCGGATGGGCGATGTCCAGATGGTCGTTATTCCCCAATATCACGCAGGCGCCTGCGCCTGGTTTCTGGCTACGCTCATTTCCGGAGGCACGCAGGTCATCATGCCGTCCTATGTTCCGGAGAAAGTTCTGCAGAATATCGAAAAATACCGGGTAAACTGGCTGATGATGGTTCCGGTCATGTACGACTGGCTGATGCTGCTCCCGCAGGAGGTTCTGAATAAATACGACGTCAGTTCTTTAAGAACACTCATCTCCGGCGGAGCGCCGCTGCACACACCCACAAAGATAAAAATCAAGGAAACCTTCAAAAACGCGGAACTCAATGAATTTTACGGCAGCACGGAACTCGGGGTATCCACCTGTCTGCGGGATGAGGATCAACTGCGAAAGGAACGTTCCGTCGGCAAGCCCGGACATGACCTCGAATTGAAGTTGTTCAATGAAGAGGGCATGGAAGTCCGGCAGGGCGAGCCGGGAATCCTCTATTCACGCGGCCTGGGAGGTTTCCGCGGCTACTGGGAAAATGAAGCCGCCACAAACAAAGCTTTTTTGGAAGGCGGATGGGCCACGGTCGGAGACATTGCCCGTCAGGATGAAGAAGGTTACTATTATATTGTGGATCGCCTGAACGATATGATCATCACCGGCGGTGTGAATGTTTATCCGGTGGAAATCGAGGAAGTCCTGCATCGGATGCCAAATATTCAAGATGTGGCGGTAATCGGCGTCCCGGATGAGAAATGGGGGGAGGCGGTTAAGGCCGTTGTCGTTCCCGTAAAAAATGCGGATTTAAGCGAGGAAGAGGTTATCGGGTTTTGCAAGGACAATCTGTCAAAAGTCAAAATCCCGAAATCGGTTGACTTCGTCGATGCCATTCCGCGGACGCTGACCGGAAAGATTTTGAAAAAGGATATCCGGAAAAAATACTGGTCGGACAACACGGTTCAAGTCAGCTAAATCTATGATGCAGGAAATGTGTTCGACGATGGCCATAAACAAATTAAA
>JAAZOZ010000317.1 GCA_012797505.1 Smithella sp.
GCCACAAAGATCCCGGCGGTTCAGGTGGGCCAGGCAACTTTGAGCCAGGCTTCCGGAACCACGGTGAACAACCTGAGCAACGTCGCCATGAACAATGTGGGCTTCTACGCTTATTCGACAGGCGCCGCGCCGAAAATCTGGGCAACCAACAATGTGAGCGGGAGTTACTCCGGCACACCGTCAACCAGCGGCTTGCCAGCCAACAACGTGCCTTTGAGCGGCGGCGGACTGAACGCAAACTTCAATGTCAATCAATGGAACGGCAGCACGTGGAGCGCCACCGTCGCGGGCAGCGGCGCATTGAGCAGCGGCTCCTACAACCAGCCCATTCAATTCACAGGCGGCGCCGCGGGAGCCATTCAACCTGCAACCGGGTCAACAGGATCCTTCTCCGGCACCGGCGCCGGAATAGCGAAGTGAGGCGCGTAACAACCAAACCGCTTAGTTGACCATCAACCACAAAAGGCGCGGAATTCGCGCCTTTTGTGGTTTCTATTGCAAACTTCTTTAGATAATGCGTTCCCCTGTTGCGATGATTTCCCGGACGAACGGATCGGTTTCATCAAAATCGGTGCGGGCAAAAGAATGCGGATCAATCATCAGATCGACTTCCCAGCTCAACATTCTTAATTGAATATCTTCGTCCAGGCCGTCAATGTCGTCGCGATCCCAGAACACGGCCAGATCAATATCGCTGTCGGGATGAAATGTATTTTTTGCATAGGAGCCGTAAAGATATAAACGCCAGACCGGCACCTTGTTTTTTTCCAGTGTCTTTACGTAGTCCCTGATCTTTTCGTAAATTACTCTTTTATCTTTTCCTGTAACCATTTTCTCATTTCCCGTATTTTGTTGAGGTGCGTCTCCGTATATTGGCGATCGGCTTTTTTTTGAAATCGGTTCTTATAATCAGGGTATCTTGCCCTGAGATTAAATGTAGTCAACTCCGCCATAACAAACTTTTGCTCGTCGGATAGTGCAAGAGACGCCCTGCGGGCAATTTCCGGCAAATTATGTATTCTGGGATAATCGGTGTCAACTTTTTTTACATGGTATGCCTTCAGCAATTTTTCAATAACCAAGTGCCCCAAAAATAATGACCATAAGTAATGCCCGTTTTCAAACAGACTCTCCATGACCTGAAAATCAGAATCCGATGATTCAATCCAGTATTTTACAACATCATCCTTTTCCATGACCGTAATTTACATGATGAATCCTTGATTATCAACAAATTATTAAGTGATGGTGTTTGTCAGCTATCCCGACAAACACCATGCTGAACACCGAATCCAATAACGGTAAAATCTATAATCCTTGTGAAATCTGCCGGCCTTACTCCGGTTCGAACTGGTTTTTGGCCGACCAGAAGGAGGGAAGGTGCCTCAGCAGATACAGCAGACTGTGGCGGTGCTCCCAGATGCGCCCCCGGAACCGCCTGCGCCAGGCCGGATCGGAGTAAAAGCGCTTGACGTACTCGTTGTAGAGATGATCGAGTTTTTCTTTTGATTCAATCCCGCGCGGAACAAAAACGAAGTTCAGGCAGTTCATCAGCCGCCAGTCTTCTTTGAAAGTCCCCTCCCCATGAATCGTTGACCACAGCGGCGCGCCGGGAAACGGCGTGAACTTGGCCATATTCATGTCGTCGAGCCCCAGCGAGATAATGAAATCGGATGTTTGTTTAATCGATGCTTCGGTTTCTCCCGGAAGCCCCATCATGAACAGGCCTTTGGCGCGGAGTTTCGCCGCCTGAATCCGGCGAACGGTATCCCGCACATCGTCCAGCGACACGCCGGATTTGTGGCGGGCAAGCATGTCCGGATCGGCCGATTCGATCCCCAGAGACACCATCAGGCAGCCCGCCGCCTTGAGCATCCCGAGCAGTTCATCGTCCGTGTAGCCCACGCGCACGGCGCAGTTGAAGTTCACGCCCAGCGGAAAGCGAGCGAGTTTTTCGCACAGCTCCACGATACGTTTCCGGTTGGCGGTAAACAGGTCATCGTAGATGTTGACGTGGCGCACGCCGAACCGGTCGCGCAGATATTTCATGTGTTCATAGATGTAGGCCGCCGAGTTGTAGCGGAAGCCCTTCTGAAAAACGGAGCGATCGCAGTAGGAGCATTGATACATGCAGCCGCGGGAGGTGATCATCGTCGCGCCGGGAATCCGGATGTAGCTGAAAAGCGGCAGGTGGTAGTCGCGGGGAAATCCGCACAGCTTTTCGTAAGCCGGAAAAGACAGGCTGTCGAGGTCGGGAATATGTTTTCTTGGAGGGTTGGCAACGGCCACGCCGTTTTCTCTGCGGATCAATCCCGTGATTTCTGAGGGATCAACGCCCGCAGCCAGTTCACCCAAGGTCAGTTCGCCCTCACCCGCCGCAAGGTAATCGAAGGCGGGATAGTCCGCCAGAAGCTTTTCCCTTAAGGCTGAGACATGCACGCCACCGCAGACGGTAACAATATCGGGCCGGCTGTCCTTGATCTTTTTCGCGAGGTCAGCCGCGTCGGGAAAGGATGACGTGGTGGCGGAAAAGCCTACGACTTTAGGGTCGAACGCAAGAATATCCCGGGCCTGCCGGTCGATATCCACCGGAGCGCCGGGACCGAGGCAGTCATAAACAAAAACGTCATGCCCTTCGCGCATCAGCCAGGCCGCGATGGAGAGCATTCCCTGCGGCACCATCCGGTTTGCGATGTCGGTGATGTCGCGTCTGCCCGGAAACCAGTTGGACCCGCGGGGATGAACCAGGGCAATGCGTTTTTTTTGTTGACGTAATACCATGATTTTACAATATTTTTATCCAAACGCCCATCAAGCTCTACCGGGCCGCGTCCATTTTTACCGGACGGATTTTTCTCCGAGAAACGGCTCGAAATGATGCCATTCGAAAGGATGCGCCGCCGCAAAGCGCGCCAGATCGTCCGCGTAGGCCTGCGCGGATTCCAGCACCGCTTTCTTCCTGTCGGCGCGGGTGGCCGCCTTCACGATGCGGCCCGGA